>CAZZVH010000155.1:0-2028 GCA_964657365.1 uncultured Burkholderiaceae bacterium | reverse complement strand
TGTACGCGGACCTGGCTGCCATCACGGTGGACACGGTCGATCGCTCCACGACGGCGATCGTGCAGTTCATCGTCGAGCGATTGATGCAGCGCGGATGGGCGGCTGTCGCATGACGCAGACGTTGCACGTGGCGCTCGGTGATCGCAGCTACGACGTTGTCGTCGGTCGCGGCCTGCTTGCGCAAGGAGATGCCTTCGTGGCCCTGCCCGGTGGCGACCATGCGGTGATCGTCACCAACGAAGTCGTCCAGCCGCTGTACTCCAGCGCGCTCCGCGCGGCATTGAGCAATCGATTCAAACGGGTGTCGGAGCTTTGCATCCCCGATGGTGAGGCGCACAAGAACTGGTCGACTCTGAACCTGATCTTCGATCGATTGATCGAAGAGCGGTCCGGGCGGGACACGACGCTATTCGCCCTCGGCGGCGGCGTTGTCGGCGATCTCTGCGGATTCGCTGCGGCCTCGTTCATGCGGGGCGTGCCTTATGTCCAGGTACCAACCACCCTTCTGGCACAGGTGGACTCCTCCGTGGGCGGAAAGACGGGCATCAACCACCCTGCCGGCAAGAACCTCATCGGCGCCTTCCATCAACCCCGGCTCGTCGTCGCCGATGTGCGATCCCTGAAAACGCTTCCGCGCCGAGAACTCGTCGCGGGCCTGGCCGAAGTCGTCAAGTACGGCGCCGTGCTCGACGCCGAATTCTTCACTTGGATCGAATCGAACCTGCCGTCGTTGCTCGCCTGCGATGAGGACGCGATGACCGAAGCAGTCTTGCGATCCTGCGCCATCAAGGCAAGGGTCGTGGCTGCCGACGAACTGGAATCGGGGCCGCGCGAGTTGCTGAACTTCGGCCACACATTCGCCCACGCCATCGAGACGGCGGCCGGCTACGGAACATGGCTTCACGGCGAAGCGGTCGGTTGCGGGATGTTGATGGCCGCGGCTGTCTCGCACACGCTCGGTCTGGTCGACTCTCGCGAAGTTGATCGTCTGGCCGAACTGGTTCGGCGAGCAGGGTTGCCGCAGCGTATCCCGCCGATCGGAACCGATCGCTTTCTTGCCTTGATGCGGATGGACAAGAAGGCTCGTCACGGTCAGATCCGCGTCGTCCTCATGACGGGGCTGGGCGCAGGCGCTGTCATGACAGTCGACGAAAAGGTTCTCACGGCGGCTGTCCTTGCATTCGGCGGATGAGCCCACGACTCGTGCCCGGACGGGCAGCCGGTGTGACATGCACACGTCGAACGTCGTCGAATTCGCAGGACCCACTTCTACAATCCGGCCGACTTCGGGAGAAAGCATGTCGTCAGTCCAGTTGATCAGCGCGATCGCCGTGCTTCTTGTCGCCTCCGGTGCTCCAGGCCCTGTCCTCGCGGCCGGACCCGTCGGCGTCAACATGAAGCCCGGCGTCTGGGAGATCTCGACGGCGATCGAAGCCTCCGACAGCGCCATCAAGCGCACCGTCACGTCCCGCATCTGCTATTCGAACGAGGACGTGGCCGCGCTCGCGCGCGTCCTTCCACCGCAGCGCGGCAACTCGATGAAATGTCTGGCGCAGGACGTCAAGGCCATCGACGCCAGCAACGGCACCTGGAAGCTCAATTGCAAGGGCAAGGACGCGACATTCACCGGGGCCGCCTCCATCAAGACCCAGGGGACGACCTACACGTCGCAAGCCGATCTCGAGGCGAAGGTGGGATCGAAGAGCGTCCGGATGAGCGAAAAGACCACCGGTCGCTGGCTCGAGCCCTGTCACTGAGCACCTTGGCGACAGACGGCATCGAGTGTTGCGCCGCCGATGGCTCGGCGCGGAATCGAACCTCTTCGACCGGCAAGCGCGTGCGTTAGTACGCGCCGAACCACACTTTTCAACCGCCTGTTCGCCGGTCGGCTCCGTTGGTCGCCTGTGCCTGACGACGGATCGCGAGCTTCTTAGACTGCCGCCACCAAAGGGAAATTCCGATGCGCCATTCCAGAGGGTTCACGTTGATCGAGATCATGGTGGTCGTCGCCATCGTCGCGATCCTGGC
>CAZZVH010000154.1:0-8157 GCA_964657365.1 uncultured Burkholderiaceae bacterium | reverse complement strand
GGCAGCGATCGCCCCGGCCGTCGTCCAGCCGACCGCGGCCGACGCCGATGGCGAGAAGACCGCGGCGACCCATCCCGGCCTGCTGCGCCAGGTGCACGACCGTGCTGCGGAGATGGCCGTCTCGGCCATGGATTTCCTCGGCGTCCACTACCGCCGCGGCGGCCAGTCTGCCGAGACCGGTTTCGATTGCAGCGGCTTCACCCGCCACATGTACGAGCTGAGCGGCCTCGATTTGCCGCGTCGCGCGGAAGAGCAAGCCAGGGCCAAGGGCCTCGTGCCGGTCAGCCGGGACGACCTGAAGCCCGGCGACCTGGTCTTCTTCAACACGATGAAGCGCACGTTCTCGCACGTCGGCATCTACATCGGCGAGAACCGGTTCATCCATGCGCCCAGCCGCGGCAAGACGGTCCGCACCGACGATCTCGGCTTCGCGTACTGGGCCAAGCGGTTCACCGGCGCGCGCCGTGCCGAGCCGGCGCTCGACGCGCCCGGTGCGGAGGCGCCCGCGCCGACAGCGGCTGCCCCGGCCGCTCCTTCCGCGCCCACGCTTCCCTGATCGCGGAAGCCACGCGCCGGGTGCGGCGCAGGGCAACGGGCACAATGGCCGGATGACCGATCGCGTCATCCCCTTGACGGACCTGCGTCGCCTCGACGCGATGCCTGTGATCCCGTCGCCGTTGCAGGCGCCCAGCGGCATCCTGCTCGACGGCCTGCAGCGGCCGATGCACGACCTGCGCATCTCCGTCACCGACCGCTGCAACTTCCGCTGCAGCTACTGCATGCCGAAGGAAGTCTTCGACAAGCGCTATGCCTTCCTGCCGCAGTCGGCGTTGCTGAGCTTCGAGGAGATCGCCCGCATGGCGCGGGTCTTCGTCGGCCATGGCGTGCGCAAGATCCGGCTGACCGGCGGCGAGCCGCTGCTGCGGCGCGACCTGGAACGGCTGGTCGCCTTGCTCGCGACCTTGCGCACCGTGGAAGACGAGCCGCTCGACCTGACCCTGACCACCAACGGCTCGTTGCTGGCGCGCAAGGCGCAGTCGCTGCGCGATGCGGGCCTCGGCCGAGTCACCGTGAGCCTCGACGCGATCGACGACAGCATCTTCCGGCACATGAACGACGCCGAGTTCCCGGTCTCGGGCGTGCTCGACGGCATCGATGCCGCGGAGCGGGCCGGGTTCGGCCCGATCAAGGTCAACATGGTCGTCAAGCGCGGCGTCAACGACTCGGAGATCCTGCCCATGGTGCGGCACTTCCGCGGCCGCAACGTGGCGCTGCGGTTCATCGAGTTCATGGATGTCGGCGCGACCAACGGCTGGCGCATGGACGAGGTCGTGCCGTCGACCGAGGTGCTGCGACGCATCGGCGAGGCCTTCGCGATCGAGCCGCTGCCGGTGCGCACCGTCGGCGAGACCGCGGAACGCTGGCGCTATGCGGAGGCGGGCGTGGCCGGCGAAGTCGGCACCATCTCGAGCGTGACCCGGGCCTTCTGCCACGACTGCAACCGGGCCCGGTTGTCGACCGAGGGCAAGCTGTTCCTCTGCCTGTTCGCAAGCCGCGGCCACGATCTGGGCGGCCTGCTGCGCCGCGGCGCGACCGACGCGGAACTGTCGGCGGCGCTCGGTGCGATCTGGCAAGGCCGCACCGACCGGTATTCGGAGCTGCGCTCGGAGCCCGGCGCGACGGCCGATCCCCTGGCGCCGGCCGGCGAGCGGCGCATCGAGATGCACTACATCGGCGGCTGACGGACGCGCCGGTCGTGCAAGCCCCGGAGCGCCATGCCGATGCGGCGACGATCAGGCCGATGATGGCGGCCGACCTGCCCGACTTCAAGGTGCTGCGCGACGCGATGCTGTTCGCGCACCCCGACGCCTTCACGTCCGACGCCGAGACCGAACGGCGCAAGGAACCGGCCGACTATCTGCAGCGCCTCGGTCTGGCCCGGCGCGACGGCGGCCACTTCCTGCTCGGCGCCTGGATCGGCGCGCGACTGGTGGGCGCACTCGGCTGCGAGCGCGAGGCGCGGCTCAAGGTGAGGCACATCGGCCACGTCGTCGGCATGATGGTGCAGCCGGACGTGCGCGGCCGGGGCGTGGCGCGTGCATTGCTTGACGCCTGCATCGGCGCCGCGCGCCAGGCCCCGGGCCTCGAGATCCTGACGCTGAACGTGACCGCCGGCAACGCGCCGGCCGTCGCCCTCTACGCATCGAGCGGCTTCACGGTCTACGGCAGCCTGCCGCGGGCGATCAAGGTCGGCGCCACGTACCACGACAAGCTGCACATGCGGCTCGACCTGCAGGCCGCCAACGGTCAGCGGCGCTGAGTCGCTTCAGCGGGTCGCGAGGCGCTGCCAGGTCTCGACGATGCTGTCGGGATTGAGGGAGATCGAGCCGATGCCCTCGTCGGCGAGCCAGTCGGCGAAGTCCGGATGGTCGCTCGGGCCCTGGCCGCAGATGCCCACGTACTTGCCCCGTGCGCGGCAGGCCGCGATGGCTCGGGAGATCATCGCCTTGACGGCGGGATCGCGCTCGTCGAAGTCTCGGGCCAGCAGCTCCAGGCCGGAATCGCGGTCGAGGCCGAGCGTGAGCTGGGTCAGGTCGTTCGAGCCGATCGACATGCCGTCGAAGTGGTCGAGGAACTGGTCGGCCAGGATCGCGTTGCTCGGCACCTCGCACATCATGATCACCTTGAGGCCGTCAGTGCCGCCGGCCGACGCCCGCTTCAGGCCGTGGTCGGCGAGCATGCCGACGACCTGCGCCGCCTGGCCGAGCGTGCGCACGAAAGGCACCATGACCTCGACGTTCGACAGGCCCATGTCGCGGCGCACGCGCACCAGCGCCTCGCATTCCATCGCGAACGCCTCGCCGAAGGCCTCGCTCACGAAGCGCGAGGCGCCGCGAAAGCCGAGCATCGGATTTTCTTCCTCGGGCTCGTAGCGCGAGCCGCCGATCAGCTTCCTGTACTCGTTGCTCTTGAAGTCGGACAGGCGGACGATCACCGGCTTCGGCCAGAACGCGGCGGCGATCGTGCCGATGCCTTCGGCGAGCTTGTCGACGTAGAACGCCCGCGGCGAGGCATGCCCGCGCGCGACGCTCTCCACCGCTTTCTTCAGGTCGGCGTCGATGTTCGGATAGTCGAGGATCGCCTTCGGGTGCACGCCGATGTTGTTGTTGATGATGAACTCGAGCCGGGCCAGGCCGACACCCGAATTCGGCATCTGCGCGAACTCGAACGCGAGCTGCGGGTTGCCGATGTTCATCATCATCTTCACCGGCGAATAAGGCAGCTCGCCGCGGTGGACGTCGGTGACTTCGGTCTCGAGCAGCCCGTCGTAGACGTAGCCCGTGTCGCCTTCGGAGCAGGCGACGGTGACCAGCGCGTCTTCCTTCAGGATCTCGGTCGCGTCGCCGCAGCCGACCACCGCCGGGATGCCGAGTTCGCGGGCGATGATCGCGGCGTGGCATGTCCTGCCCCCGCGGTTGGTGACGATCGCGCTGGCCCGCTTCATCACCGGCTCCCAGTTCGGGTCGGTCATGTCGGTGACGAGCACGTCGCCCGCCTGGACACGGTCCATGTCGGCGACGGAAGCGACCAGCCGGACCGGGCCGGTGCCGATCTTCTGGCCGATGGCCCGCCCTTCGACCAGGACCGTGCCGGTGCTCTTCAGCGAGTAGCGCTGCTCGACCTTGCCTTCGCTCTGGCTCTTCACCGTCTCCGGCCGGGCCTGCAGGATGTAGAGCTTGCCGTCGACGCCGTCCTTGCCCCACTCGATGTCCATCGGCCGACCGTAGTGCGTCTCGATGATCACCGCGTATCGGGCCAGCTCTATCACGTCGGCGTCGCTCAGCGAGAAGCGGTTGCGCTGCTCGGTGGCGGTGTCGACGGTCGTCACGAGCTTGCCGCTGGCGGCATGCTCCTCGGCCGACGCGAAGCCCATGCGGATCAGCTTCGAGCCGAGGTTGCGGCGCACGATCGCCTGCTTGCGGTTCTTGAGGGATTGCTTGTGCACGTAGAACTCGTCGGGATTGACGGCGCCCTGCACCACGGTCTCGCCGAGGCCGTAGCTCGACGTGATGAACACGACGTCGGGGAAACCGCTCTCCGTGTCGATCGTGAACATGACGCCGGCCGCGCCGAGATCGCTGCGCACCATGCGCTGGACACCAGCCGAGAGCGCGACGTCGTTGTGCGCGTAGCCCTTGTGGACGCGATAGCTGATGGCGCGGTCGTTGTAGAGACTGGCGAAGACCTCGCGCATGCGGGCGAGCACCTCGTCGATGCCCGACACGTTGAGGAAGGTCTCCTGCTGGCCTGCGAACGACGCGTCCGGCAGGTCTTCGGCGGTCGCGGACGAGCGGACGGCGAAGGTCGCATCGGGGCTGTCGGCCACGAGCCGCTCGTATTCGGAGCGCACCGCGGCCTCGAGCTCCGGCGAGAACGGCTGGCTCTCGATCCAGGCGCGGATCTCGGCGCCGGCCGTGGCCAGCGCGCGGACATCGTCGGTGTCGAGCTTGCCGAGGCGATCGGCGATCTTCCGGGCGAGGCCGCCCTCGGCCAGGAACACGCGAAACGCGTGCGCCGTGGTGGCGAAGCCGCCGGGGACCCGCACGCCGCTCTCGCTGAGCTGGCTGATCATCTCGCCGAGGGAGGCGTTCTTGCCGCCGACCGACTCGACGTCGGTCATCCTCAGCGTGTCGAAACGGGCGACGAGGGCGGTCGCCAGGTGGGTGGATGACATGGGAAGGCTCCAAGGCAATGAAAATCCGGTGCCTTCCCGCTGGCGCACGCATGCGCATCGACGCCCGGCCTGCGATCGCGGCCGCCCCCTGCCAGCGAGCGCAAAGATGCGCGGCCGGGAGCTGGCGATGGGCGAGAGGCGGAATGCACGGGGGCGGTGGGGGCGGCAGAAACTGGCCGTCGATTCTACGATCGGCGTCGCAGCGCGGTCTGTGGGGCGAGACGCCGCGTGCGGTGTCATCATCGCCGACATGACCGATCCAGCAGCCTTCGATCCCACGCCCGCCGCCGTGGCCGGTCCGGCGTCGCCGGGCCCCCGGCACACCGTGTATTTCGTCTCCGATGGCACCGGCATCACGGCCGAGACCTTCGGCCACTCCATCCTGTCGCAGTTCGCGATCAAGTCGCGCCACGTCCGCCGGCCGTTCATCGATTCCACCGACAAGGCGCATCAGGTCGTGCGCGAGATCAATCACACGGCGGAGGTCGAAGGCAAGAAGCCGATCGTCTTCGTGACCCTGGTCAACGCCGAGATCCTGGCCGTCGTCAAGGAACGCTCGCGCGGCCTGGTGATGGACATGTTCAACACCTTCATCGAGCCGCTCGAGGCGGAGTTCGGCATCACCTCGAACCACCGCATCGGTCGCTTCTCCGACGTGTCGGACAGCCAGGAGTACACCGACCGGATCGAATCCATCAACTTCGCCCTCGCCCACGACGACGGCCAGTCGACCAAGAACCTGGCCGAGGCCGACGTGATCCTGGTGGGCGTGAGCCGCAGCGGAAAGACGCCGACGTCGCTCTACCTCGCCATGCAGCACGGCATCAAGGCGGCCAACTATCCGCTGATCCCGGAGGACTTCGAGCGCGTCAGGATCCCGGCCTCGCTGGCGCCGTACAAGGCCAAGTGCTTCGGTCTGACGATCGACCCGGAACGGCTGGCGCGCATCCGCAACGAGCGGCGCCCGGCCAGCAAGTACGCGTCGCTCGAGAACTGCCGCTGGGAGGTGCGGGAAGCGGAGTCGATGATGAAGAAGGAAGGCATCGCCTGGCTCTCGTCGACGCACAAGTCGATCGAGGAGATCGCGACCACGATCCTTCGCGACCTCCGCCCCGACCGGCTGATGTACTGACATGCTCACACGACATGCACACGCTGCAGCGCTGATCGCCGTCCTGGCGGTGGGGAGCGCCGTCGGCGACCCGGCGCAGGCGCAGGCCGCCTACCCCGATCACGCCATCACGATGCTGGTGCCCTTCCCGCCCGGCGGCGTCGCCGACACGGTCGCCCGGCCAGTGGCCGAGGCCCTTTCCCGCGAGCTCGGCCAGTCGGTGATCGTCGAGAACCGCGCGGGCGCCGGTGGAGCGCTCGGCATCGCCGTGGCGGCCCGTGCACCGGCCGACGGCTACACGGTGCTGCTCAGCCTGTCCTCGATCTCGATCCTGCCGGAGGCCGATGCGATCCTGAATCGCAAGCCTGCCTACCAGCTGAGCGACTTCAAGCCGATCGCCCGCTTCACGGCCGATCCGACCGTGCTCGTCGTGCGTGCCGATTCGCCATGGCACACGCTCGCGGAATTCATCGCCGACGCGAAGCGCAAGCCAGGCACGTACAACTACGGGAGCTCGGGCAACTACGGGACGATGCACGTGCCGATGGAGATGCTCAAGTCGGCCGCGGGCTTTCGCATGACGCACATCCCGTACACCGGCGCCGGCCCGGCCATCACGGCGTTGCTGGCCGGCCAGATCGACGCGCTGGCGAGCGGCCCGTCGACCGTCGTGCAGCAGATCCAGGCCGGGCGCCTGCGTGCGCTGGCCCATTGGGGCGACGCTCCGCTCGCAGCGCTGCCGGGCGTGCCCAGCCTGACGCAGGCCGGCTATCCGGTCCGCTTCGCGCAGTGGTCGGGGTTGTTCGTGGCCGCGAAGACGCCGGACGGCGTCGTGCAGCGCCTACGCGCGGCATCCGCCAGGGTGGCCGCCGACCCGGTCGTGCGGCAGGTCGTGGCCAAGGCCGGCAGCCCCATCGAGTATCTCGACGCGCCTGCCTTCCAGGCCTACTGGGACACCGATGCCAAGGCGATGACGCAGGCGGTGCGCAAGATCGGCAAGCTCGAGTAGCCACCTGTCGACAGGCATCCTGCGGCCGATCACCTCATGCGTCGCATCGATTCGTAGAGGCAGACAGCCGCCGCCGCGGCGACGTTGAGCGACTCCTCGCCACCCGGTTGCGGAATGCGCACCTGCTCCGCGCAGCGGGCCAGCAGCGCTGGTGCCACGCCCTCGCCCTCGTTGCCGAAGATCCAGGCGCATGGCCGGGGCAACGCCGCGACATGCAGCTCCGCCGACGCGTGGGAGCTGGTCGCCACGAGAGGCAGGCCAATTACCTCGAGGGCCGAGACCTCGGCGTTCTCGATCAGCCGCAGACCGAAATGCGCGCCCATCGCCGCACGCAGCACCTTGGGCGACCATAGCGACGCCGTGCCATTCAGGGCGATCACCTGTCCGAAGCCGAATGCCGAGGCGCTGCGCAGGATCGATCCGACATTGCCCGCGTCCTGGATCCGGTCGAGCACGACGCTGGCCAGCCCTGCCGCGACGGCAGGAGCCTCCGGCAGCGCGACGAGGAATGCGATCGGCGCCGGCGTGTCGAGCGTGCCGAGATCGCCCATCAGCGCATCGGCCACGATCGCGATCGACAGCGCCTCGTTGGCCAGTGTGGCGACATCGCCCGCCGCCCATGCCGACTCGCTCACCAGAGCCTGCTCGGCGCGGGCGCCGGCGCGCCGGACCCAGGCATCGCACAGATGCTCGCCTTCCAGCAGCGCCAGACCGTCCTTGCGGTAGCCGGACGGGCGCTTCGCGAGCTTGCGCAGGCGAACCAGCAGCGGGTTGTCGCGGGCGCTGATGCGGGTGATCTTCACGGCCACCCGGGTCGTCGGTTCAGAAGAGCCGGTCCAACACCGCGCGCACCGGCGCGAAGCTGCGCCGATGGTGCGGGCAGGCGCCGTGCTGCCGCAGCGCCGCGAGGTGCTCCGGCGTCGAGTAGCCCTTGTGGCCGTCGAAGCCGTACTGCGGATGCTCGCCGTGCAGGCCCGTCAGCAGCCGGTCGCGGTAGACCTTGGCGATGATCGACGCGGCCGAGATCGCCCGCACCTTGGCATCGCCGCCGACGACCGTGCGCACGGCCATCGTCAGCTCCGGGCGCTGGTTGCCGTCGACCAGGACGATGGTCGGCTGCATGTGCAGCCCTTCGACCGCGCGCCGCATCGCCAGCAGCGCCGCGCGCAGGATGTTGATGCGGTCGATCTCCTCCACGCTCGCCTCGGCGACGAACCAGCAGATCGCCTTGCGCCGGATCTCGAGATCGAGCCGCTCGCGTTCTTCCGCCTGCAGCAGCTTCGAATCGTTGAGGCCGCGGAT
>CAZZVH010000153.1:0-8164 GCA_964657365.1 uncultured Burkholderiaceae bacterium | reverse complement strand
TGGCTCCCCGACCTGGGCTCGAACCAGGGACCTACGGATTAACAGTCCGGCGCTCTACCAACTGAGCTATCGAGGAACAGCCTTGAATTATAGCCGGCGCTCCTCGATCGACGGCTGCTCAGAGGTCGGCCTGCAACGACACCCGGAACGTTCTCGGCGCGAGCGGGAACAAGTACGCATGGCTGTACTGGTAGGGCGACTCGCGCCAGGCGCGGCGGTCGAGCAGGTTGTCGATGCCGGCGCGCCAGGTCCAGTCGACGCCGGCCACGTGCCGCTCGAGGCGGCCGCCGAGGTCGAAGCGCGTCACCGACGGGATCATGATGCTGTTGTCGGGCAGCACGTCGCGGCTGCTGTCGTAGGTGGCGCCGGCCTGCACCGCGAGGCCGGGCACGGCGGCGACGGCATAGCCGGCGAGGAACCGCGCGCTGACGGCGGGCACGTTGGTGGGCCGCTTGCCGTCGACCGTCGGATCCTGCAGTCCCTCGTTGCGGGCGTGCAGCCACTGCACGCCGGCCTGGGCGCTCCAGGGCCCGCCCGTCCACGTGCCGTTCGCTTCCACTCCACGGTGCCGCTCGGTGCCGACAAGGCCGCGCGTGCAGTCGGGCGTGTCGGTGTCGAGTGTGGCCGTGCAGGGGCCGATGTCGTCGAAGCGTGGCCGGGCGATGTCGAACGCGGCGACGTTGAAGGTCGCCCGCTCGGTCCCGCCCTTGATGCCGATTTCCGTCTGCCGGCTTTGCGCCGAGGGCACCGGCTGGTTCCGGTTGATGTAGCGGTTCAGGTCGGGCGCGATCTCCGATTCGACGCCGCGGCCCCAGCTCGCGTAGACGATCTGCCCCGGCGCGAACGCCTGGCTCAGCGCGGCGAAGGGTGACGTGAACGACTGCCGGTCGAGCTGCGTGTGCCGGGCGCCGAGCCAGAGCGTCGTGCTCGCCGTGACGGAGATCGCATCGTTGGCGTGGATCTCCGTCGAGCGCTGGTCGAAGGTGCTGGCGGTGCCGGGTGCCGGCGTCGGGTCGGCCGGCGTGAAGGCGGTGCCGTCGACGTTGCCGGTGCCGACGAGGTTGTTCACCTGGTCCGGGAACCGGTTGTGGATCACCGAGCGCAGGACGCCGGTGGCCAGCGCGTGCGTGACCGGGCCGGTCGCGAACTTGCCGTGCAGCGAGAGGTCGACGGCATCGGTGCGGCGATGCTCGCCGTCGCTGCGGAAATCGTAGAGGTCGTAGGTGCCGTTGGCGCAGTAGCGATCGGCCAGGTACGGACCATCGGGGTTGGTGGCGCCGCAGCCGAATGGAAACGCGACGCGGTCGTCGGTGCGCAGCTCCTGCGAGCCGCCGTGGGCGACGACGCTCCAGTCGGCGCCGAGCTTCTGCGTGAGGCGGAGCGATGCGGTCGTCGCGTCGAACACCACGGGCAGGGACCACGGCTTGTCGTTGAGGTTGATGCGCGGGTTCGCCACCACGGGCACGTTGTTGCCGAGCAGGCTGAAGGCCGGCACGCTAGGTTGCGAGCGGTGGCTGGTCTCGATCTCCGCTTCGATCAGCGTCGCGCTGCCGAGCCGCCAGTCGCCGGCGAGCGCGAACAGGTTGCGGTTGCCTTCCGCGTCGTGCTCGATCGGATCGATGTGCTCGGCCGCTGCATTGAGGCGCAAGCCGAAGGCACCTCCTTCGCCGAAGCGCCGGCTGATGTCGGTGCTGGCGAGCACACTGCCGTGCGCGCGGTACTGCAGGAAGGCGGACGTGAGCGGCTGGTCGAGCGGCCGCTTGACGACGATGTCGACCAGGCCGCCGGGCGCGCTGGTGCCGGCCTGCATGCCGCTGAGTCCCCTCAGCACGTCGACACGCGCCTTGTTGTCGAGCGGGATCGAGGTCTCGGCGTTGATGGGCAGGCCGTCGCGCCGGAAGTTGAAGCGGTTGTCGATGACATAGCCGCGCACCGTGAGGTAGTCGATGTAGCCCTCGGTGTCGTACGACTCGCTCACGGAAGGATCGAAGCGCACGAGATCGGCCAGGCGCGTCGAGCCGGCATCGCGCAGCGCCGCCTGGTCGACGACGGTGGCTTGCAGCGGCGCCTTGTCGAGCGGCACGTCGCCCCAGCCGGCGACGCTGGCAGTCGGCGGCGTCCTGCCGGTGACGGTGACGGGCGCCAGCGTCGTCGCCGACGCGCTCGAAGCAGCCGCGCCGGCCGATGCAGGAGATGCCGCGGCGGCCTGTGCCCTGGCAACGCAAATCGTCGACGAGAGGACGAGCAGTGCAGTCGACTGCGCGAGAAGGTGGAATCGGTGATGAGCCATCGTGTGCGATGGCAGAGCTCTGGGCCGCTGGCCGGCCGCGTGGCCGGGTTCGACTTGCTTCCCTGCGCGAGGATTACCTCAATCAGGTTCAAAGGGACTTTCTCAGTCGAACGATCGATGACTCGATCGCCCAACACCCCTAGCGAATGCGCACCGGCCGAACCGGTGCGCGGGCGGATTATGCAAGCTTCGGCGACGGCTTCGACGTTCCTTCCGGAGAGACCTTGAGGAGCCGATGCAGCTTCGGGCTCGTCGTCGTGTAGAGCAGCGGCTCGGCGCGCTCGGGCCGCACGTGCTCGGCAATGGCGTACGCGGCGAGCGTCGCCTCGTGGAAGCCGGAGACGATGAGCTTGCGCTTGCCCGGGTAGAGATTGATGTCGCCGACCGCGAAGATGCCCTTCGTCGACGTCTCGAAGCGCGCCGTGTCGACGACCACCTGCTTCCGGTCGAGCGCCAGCCCCCACTCGGCGATCGGCCCGAGCTTCGGGCTCCAGCCGAGCCGGATCCAGAGCAGGTCGAGCGGCAAGGTCCGCACCGAGCCGTCATTGCAGTCGACGACCAGGCCGGTGAGCACGCCATCGTCGTCCGTCATGCCGCTGGCCTGGCCGGCGACGAAGGCGATGCGGCCCGCGGCACGGGCGACGTCGAGGCGCAGCAGGTTGGCAGCCGATGCGTCGAAGTCGTCGCGACGGTGCAGCAGCGTGACGCTGGCCGCGCCTTGGGCGACGGCGTCGAGCGCTGCCGACACGGCCTCGTCGCCACCCCCCGCGACGACGACGCGCAGGTCGCTGGCCTCCGTGTCTTCATGGTGCCGATACGAGACCTGCTTGCCGCGCCAGCGATCGAGCCCCTCGACCTTCAGCCGCCGCGGCTGGAACGCGCCGACGCCGCCGGCGACGACGATCGCCCTGGCGACGAAGCGCAAGCCGATGTCGGTCGTCACGTCGAAGCGACCGTCCTCGCGCTGCTCGACCTCGCTCACCTGCTGGCCGAGATGGAAGCCCGTCGCGAACGGCGCGATCTGCGTCTGCAGGCGTTCGATCAGCTCGCGGCCGGTGCAGTAGGGCAGGGCAGGAATGTCGTAGATCGGCTTGTCGGCGTAGAGCTCGAGGCACTGGCCCCCGGCATGCGGCAAGGCATCGACGACCTGCGCCGAGATCTCGAGCAGGCCGAGCTCGAAGACCTGGAACAGGGCGACCGGCCCGGCGCCGACGATCAGCGCATCGGTCTCGATCGGCTCGGGGACGGGCACGGGCACGGCGCCTGGTGCTCAGCGCACCAGCTGGTCGAGCTTGCCGGTCTTGTCTTTCCAATCGTCGGCATCGGGCAGCGGCGTCTTGCGCCGCGTGATGCTCGGCCAGCCCTTGGCGAGCTCGGCATTGAGCTTCGTCATGTGCTGCTGGTCGCCCGGCACGTCTTCTTCCGGGACGATGGCGTTGACCGGGCACTCGGGAATGCAGACGGCGCAGTCGATGCACTCGTCGGGGTCGATCGTCAGGAAGTTCGGGCCTTCGCGGAAGCAGTCGACCGGGCACACGTCGACGCAGTCGGTGTACTTGCAGCGGATGCACGATTCGAGAACGACGTGGGTCATGGGACGGTGGGGCTGGTGGCTGGCTGCTCTGTGGCGGCCGTGGTCGGGCTGGGATCGCCGGCGAGTTTACCGATCGGCCGCGCGCCGGCGCCGACGATGGCCACGGTGGGCCTGCCGGCGTGCAGCATCGCGGCGCGCTCGAGCGTGCCGACGGTGTGGTCGCTGGCCAGGGCATTCGGCCAGCCTGCCCGCGAGACGACCGAGACGGGCGTCTCCGCCGGCCAGCCCGCGGCGGCCAGGCGGCGGCCGAGCGCGGCGAGCTGCTTGCCGGCCATGTAGAAGACTTCGGTGTCGGCATGGCGGCCGGCGACGAGCCCGTCGCGCGTCATCGCTGTCGCCAGGCCCACCGTGCGGCCGCTGCCGCGTCGGGTGAGCGGGCGCAGCGTGTGCGCGGAAGCGGCCATGGCGGCGGAGACGCCCGGCACCACTTCGCAGGCGATGCCGGCGGCGGCCAGTGCCTCGAGCTCTTCCTCGAGGCGTCCGAACACGCCGGGGTCGCCGCCTTTGAGACGGACGACGCACCGGGCTTCGCCGGCGTGCTTCACGAGCAGGGCGTTGATCGTCTCTTGTCCGGCGTTCTCGCGTTCGCTTCCGGTGCCGTCCCGGCCAGGCTGGCGGTCGGCCTGCACATCCGGATGGGCGACGCCGGTGAAGCCGCGCTTGCCGACGTCGATCCAGCGGGCGTTCGGCGCCAGCTCGCGCAATGCCGGGTCTGCGAGCGAGTCGAACAGCACGACGTCGGCCTCGCGCAGGCGCGCGGCGCCGCGCAAGGTGATCAGGTCGGCCTCGCCCGGGCCGGCGCCGATGAAGACGACGCGGCCCGACGTGCCGCTCGTCGGGCTACTGGTTCGGCGTGGCATGGAAGCGTGCGAAGAGCGGCTTCGGCTCGCCGACGTCGCCCTGGTAGTGGCCCTCGGGGAAGAAGCCGAGCGCGCGTTCCGCCGTCGCGACGTTCTGGTCGGCGCGCAACTGGACGGCATCGAAGCCGGTGCGCTGCAGCAGCGGCAGCATGTCGGCCAGCACGTCGCCCGTGGCGCGGATCTCGCCCGCGAAGCCGTAGCGCATGCGCAGCAGGCGGGCCTGGCTGTAGGCGCGGCCGTCGGTCCACTTCGGGAAGTCGAGCGCCACCAGACGCAGGCGCGGCAGCTCGGCCGCGATGCTCTCGACGTCGATGTCGTTCGGCACCGCGAGGCCGGTCGCCAGCGTCGACGGCCACGTGGCCTGCACCGCTTGCCACTGGGCGATGGACAGGATGCGGTGGTCTTCTTCCAGAGGCACGGCGACGAGTGCGTCGTCGGCCGTCACCGCCCGCCAGCGGTCGCTCGCGTCGACGAACCTCATGCGCGCGCTCATGCGTGAACGGCCGTCGCGTGCCGCACCGCGTTGGCCGCCGCCTTGAACGGATCGAGGCCGACGCGCTGCACCGTCGTGATGAAGCGCTCGGCGGCGCTGCTGCGCTGGCCCTTGTACGTGTCGATCACGGCCTCGACCACGTCGGCCACTTCGTCGGCGGCGAACGACGGGCCGATCACCTTGCCGGCGGCCGAGACCGGCGCCAGGTGCGAGCCGTCGGAGCCGCCGAGGGAGACCTGGTACCACTCCTTGCCGTCCTTGTCGACGCCGAGGATGCCGATGTGGCCGCTGTGGTGGTGGCCGCAGGAGTTGATGCAGCCGCTGATGTGGAGGTCGATGTCGCCGATGTCGTGCAGCTCGTCGAGGTCGTCGAAGCGCTCGTTGATCGCGGCGGCGAGCGGGATCGAACGTGCGTTCGCGAGGGCGCAGAGATCGCCGCCGGGGCAGGCGATCATGTCGGTGAGGTAGCCGATGTTCGGCGTCGCGAAGCCGTTCTCGCGGGCCGCGTCGTACAGCGCCTCGAGCTCGCTGTCCTTGACCCACGGCAGCACCAGGTTCTGGTCGTGCGAGACACGCGCTTCGCCGAGGCTGAAGAGCTCCGCCAGCTGGGCCGAGCGCTCGAGCTGATCGGCGGTGGCGTCGCCCGGCGGCAGGCCGGCACGCTTGAAGGAGAGGGTGACGGCGCGGTAGCCGGCGATGCGGTGCGCGTGCACGTTGCGCTCCAGCCAGCGCCGATAGGCCGGCCCGTTGCGCTCGATGTTCGCGAAGAGATCGACGGCCGGCCCGGTCGAGGGCGTCACGCCGGCCGGCACCAGATCGAAATCGGCCGTCACGCGGGCCAGCTCCTCGTCGCTCAGCAAGTGCTCGGCGCCGTCGCGGTCGTGGTCGAGGATGTTCCGGAACTCGGCCTCGACGGCATCGATGAACTTCTGCCCCTCCGCCTTGACGAGGATCTTGATGCGCGCCTTGTAGATGTTGTCGCGCCGGCCGTAGCGGTTGTAGACGCGCACGATCGCCTCGATGAAGACGAGGATCTCGCGCCACGGCAGGAACTCGCGGATCACGGTGCCGATGATCGGCGTGCGGCCCATGCCGCCGCCCACGCGCACCTGGAAGCCGACCTCGCCGGCGTCGTTCCGGCGCAGGTGCAGGCCGATGTCGTGCCAGGCCGTCGCGGCCCGGTCTTCCGCGGCACCGCTCACGGCGATCTTGAACTTGCGCGGCAGGAACGCGAACTCCGGCTGCAGCGTGCTCCACTGCCGCAGGATCTCGCAGTAGGGCCGCGGATCGACCGATTCGTCGGGCGCGATGCCGGCGAAGCAGTCGCTCGTGATGTTGCGGATGCAGTTGCCGCTGGTCTGGATGCCGTGCATGTCGGCGTCGGCCAGCACGTCCATCACGGCGGCGGCGTCGTCGAGGGCGATCCAGTTGAACTGCACGTTCTGCCGCGTCGTGAAGTGGCCGAAGCCGCCGCCGCGGCCGGCATAGGGGCCGCCTTCCTTGCCGTCGAACTCGCGGGCGATGCGGGCCAGCGCGCGCAGCTGCGTGCTGTTCAGCTCGCCGTAGGGCACGGCCACGCGCAGCATCGGCGCGTGGCGTTGCACGTACCAGCCGTTCTGCAGCCGCAGGGGCCGGAATTCCTCTTCGCCGAGCTCGCCCGACAGGTGGCGCTGCAACTGATCGCGGAACTGTGCGGCCCGCTGGTGAACGAACGTGCGGTCGAAGGCGTTGTAGCGGTACATCGACGGGATTGTGGGCGAGAGTGCCCGGGCGCGTGAACCACGCAATTGTCGGATCGGTATCCTCGGGAAGAATATGCAAATGAGCGGCACGCAGTGAAAGACACCGGGCGTCGCGAGGTCATCCTCGCGCTGGCGGCGGGTGCGGGATCCCTGTTCGCCGCCGGTCTCGGGGGCTGCGCGAGCACGCCGGCCGCTGTTCCGGTGCCGTCGGCACCCCTCGCTGCGGCAGCGCCGCAGGTGCCTGTCGTGCCGATTCCCATCATGCCGCCGCCACCGCCGAGGCGGCCGCGCATCGGCTTGGCGCTGGGCGGTGGCGCGGCGCGCGGCTTCGCCCACATCGGCGTCATCCAGGCGCTCGAGGCCAATGGCTTCGCGCCCGATCTCATCGTCGGCACCTCGGCTGGCAGCCTGGTCGCGGCGCTCTACGCGGCAGGACGCAACGGCACCGAGCTCGCGACGCTCGCCGACGCGATGGACGAGACCGCGTTCGCGGACTGGGCCTATCCCGGCCGCGGCCTGATCCGCGGCGAGGCGCTCGCGAAGTTCGTGCGCGACAAGACCGGCGGCAAGATGATCGAGCAGATGCGCCTGCCGCTCGGCATCGCCGCCACCGATCTCGACAGCGGCGAAGGCATCCTGTTCCAGCGCGGCGACACCGGCACGGCGGTGCGGGCGTCGAGCGCCGTTCCGGCCGTGTTCCAGCCGGTGCGCATCGGCAAGCACGAATACGTCGACGGCGGCCTCTCGGCGCCGGTGCCGGTGCATCACGCGCACGCGATGGGCGCGGAGTTCGTGATCGCCGTCGACATCTCGGCGGTGCCCGAAGGCAACGCCACCGGCGATGCGGCGCGCATGCTGCTGCAGACCTTCGCCATCATGGGCCGCAGCATCAAGAACTACGAGCTGCACGACGCGGATCTGGTGCTGAGCCCCAAGCTCGCCGGCGTCTCGGGGGCCGACTTCACGACGCGGCGGCAATCGATCGTCGCCGGCCGCGAGATCACCCTCGCGCACTTGGCCGAGCTGCGCGGGCGCCTCGACGCGAAGAGCCGTCTTTGAGTCGCGGCGACGAAGGCGACCGACCACGAAAAAGGCCCCGACGCATCGGGGCCCCGTTGCCGCGCCGCCGGGGCAGCGCGTCAGCGTTCAGCGGCGTTCGCTCAGGCGGCGCGCGTCATCTTCGTC
>CAZZVH010000152.1:0-8192 GCA_964657365.1 uncultured Burkholderiaceae bacterium | reverse complement strand
GGCGATCGCGGTCGTCGAGTCGGCGGGGCACGACATCGTGATCGTCGAGACCGTCGGCGTCGGCCAGAGCGAGGCCGCGGTCGCCGGCATGACCGATGCCTTCGTGCTGCTGCAGCTGCCCAATGCCGGCGACGATCTGCAAGCGATCAAGAAGGGCGTCATGGAGCTCGCCGATCTGGTCGTCGTCAACAAGGCCGATCTCGATCCGGCAGCGGCCGCGCGCGCCGTCGGCCAGATCGAAGGCGCGCTGCGGCTGGCGTCGCGGCCCGCCGACGGCGAGACTGTGGCCGCGTGGAAGCCGACGGCATGGCGCCTGAGTGCGCTCGATCCCGCCAGCGTCGTTGCGTTCTGGGCCGAGGTCCAGCGCTTCGCGTCGGCGCAGCGCGGCAGTGGCCGGCTGGACGCCCGCCGCCGCCGACAAGCCGACGCCTGGCTCTGGGAGCGCATCGACGCCGGACTCCGGTCGCGCTTTCGCGACGCGCCTGCCGTCCGCGCAGCCTTGCCCGACACGATCGAGGCGATCCGCTCGGGCCGCCTGCCCGTGACCGTGGCCGCCCGGCAGCTGCTCGGATTGTTCGCCGCCGAACCGGTCGCCGACATGGCGACGACCGGAGTACAGCGATGACGCTGCATCCGGCTGCGTTCAAGTCGGGGCCGGTGCGCTGGGAAGCCGGTGCCCCGGTGCTGCCTGGGGCCGCCCTGGGCGAGGCTGGCCGCAACCTCACCGACGTCGACCTGCTCCAGCTGCGCGACATCGCCTCGACCGCGACGCACCGCGTCACCAAGGTCGCCACGACGCTCGGGCTGGCGGTGCTGAAGCGCGAGCGCGAACGGCGCAACGCGTGGGGTGCACGCGCGATCGACCTGCTCGCGCGCCTGGTCTCGTTGCGGATGCTCGGGCCCGTGCCGTCGCACGGCGGCGAGCGCGGCCAGGCCGTCGAGGTGCAGCGCCTGCGCACGCTGCATGCGGCCGGGTTGCCGGTGCCGGACGTGCTGCACGCCGAACCCGGCTTCTTCGTCATGCAGCGGCTCGACGGGCCGAGCCTGGTGCAGGTGATCGAACGGGCCGGC
The DNA here is from genome assembly GCA_964657365.1 of uncultured Burkholderiaceae bacterium. GTDB lineage: Bacteria > Pseudomonadota > Gammaproteobacteria > Burkholderiales > Burkholderiaceae_C > Schlegelella_A. The sequence goes on along the minus strand of CAZZVH010000152.1, from coordinate 7,121 downwards.
CCGGAAGCGCGTTCGGCGTGGCAGCACGGCATGGCGACCCTGGTCGCGGTGCATGCGCGCGGCCACGCCCTGAGCCACGCCTTCGCGCGCAATTTCATCGTCACCCCCGACGGCATGGCGATGATCGATTTCGAGGACGATCCCCTGGAAGCGCTGTCCCTGGTCGAGGCGCAGGCGCGCGACTGGGTGCTGTATCTCCATTCCACCGTCTGGCAGCTCGCGCATGTCGCCGCCGCCGACCTGCATGCCGATCTCGAGGTCGCGCTCGGGATCGAGCGCGCCGACGTTCGCGCGCTCGTGCGGCGTGCCGGCCGGCGACTGTCGTTCCTTCGCCACCTGCCGGGCACGCGCCGCCCGTGGGGCCGCGAGGTGATCGGTGCGAAGGCGCTGGCGCTGCTTCTCCATCAGGCGCCGGCGCGCGCCACGAGTTCCTAGAACGGATCACCCGACATGCACGACATCATCCAGCAGCTCGAAGCCAAGCGGGCGCGGGCTCGCCTCGGCGGCGGCGAAAAGCGCATCGCGGCCCAGCACGCGAAGGGCAAGCTCACCGCGCGCGAACGCCTCGACCTGCTGCTCGACGAGGGCACGTTCGAGGAGTGGGACATGTTCGTCGAGCACCGCAGCCACGACTTCGGCATGGAGCAGAACCGGCCGCCCGGCGACGGTGTCGTCACCGGCTACGGCATGATCAACGGCCGGCTGGTGTTCGTCTTCAGCCAGGACTTCACGGTCTTCGGCGGCGCACTCTCGGAGGCGCACGCCGAGAAGATCTGCAAGGTGATGGACCAGGCGATGAAGGTCGGCGCACCGGTGATCGGCCTCAACGATTCCGGCGGCGCCCGCATCCAGGAAGGCGTCGCGTCGCTCGGCGGCTATGCCGAAGTGTTCCAGCGAAACGTGATCGCCTCGGGCGTCGTGCCGCAGATCAGCATGATCATGGGCCCGTGCGCCGGCGGTGCCGTGTATTCGCCGGCCATGACCGACTTCATCTTCATGGTGAAGGACAGCTCGTACATGTTCGTGACCGGCCCCGAGGTGGTGAAGACGGTGACGCACGAGGAGGTGAGCGCCGAAGACCTGGGCGGTGCCGCGACGCACACCTCGAAGAGCGGCGTCGCCGACCTGGCGTTCGACAACGACGTGGATGCGCTCGCCATGCTGCGGCGCTTCTTCAACTACCTGCCGCAGAACAACCGCGAGAAGGCTCCGGCCCGGCCGTCCGACGATCCGTCCGACCGCATCGACCTGTCGCTCGACACTCTGGTGCCCGACAACGCCAACAAGCCCTACGACATCAAGGAGCTGATCACCAAGACGGTCGACGACGGCGACTTCTTCGAGCTGCAGCCGGAGCACGCGAAGAACATCGTCATCGGCTTCGGCCGGATGGCCGGCGCCTCGGTCGGCATCGTCGCCAACCAGCCGCTGGTGCTGGCCGGCTGCCTCGACATCAGGAGCTCCGTCAAGGCGGCCCGCTTCGTGCGCTTCTGCGACGCCTTCAACATCCCCGTCATCACCTTCGTCGACGTGCCGGGCTTCATGCCGGGCACCGCGCAGGAGTACGGCGGCATCATCAAGCACGGCGCCAAGCTGCTCTACGCCTACGCCGAGTGCACGGTGCCCAAGATCACCGTCATCACCCGCAAGGCCTACGGCGGCGCCTACGACGTGATGAGCTCCAAGCACCTGCGCGGCGACGTCAACTTCGCCTGGCCGAACGCCGAGATCGCCGTGATGGGCGCCAAGGGCGCGGTCGAGATCATCTTCCGCGACGAGAAGGGCGACCCCGAGAAGCTCGCCGCGCGCGAAGCCGAATACAAGGCCAAGTTCGCCAATCCCTTCATCGCCAGCGCCCGCGGCTATGTCGACGACGTGATCCAGCCCCACGAGACCCGCCGCCGCATCTGCCGCTCGCTCGTGATGCTGGCGAGCAAGAAGGTCGAGGATCCCTGGCGCAAGCACGGGAACATCCCGCTGTGAGCGCGCCGAGGATGTTCACGAAGATCCTGATCGCCAACCGCGGCGAGATCGCGTGCCGTGTCATCAAGACGGCGCGGCGCATGGGCATCGCGACCGTCGCGGTGTACTCCGAAGCGGACAAGGATGCGCTCCATGTCGAGCTCGCCGACGAAGCGGTGCTGATCGGGGCCGCCGCGAGCCGGGACTCGTATCTGTCGATGGACAAGATCATCGCGGCCTGCAAGTCGAGCGGCGCGGAGGCGGTGCATCCCGGCTACGGCTTCCTGTCGGAAAACGAGACGTTCGCACGGCGGGTCGAGGAAGAGGGGATCGTCTTCATCGGGCCGAAGCACGCGGCGATCGCGGCGATGGGCGACAAGATCGCCTCGAAGAAGCTGGCCGCCGCCGCCAGGGTCTCGACGATCCCTGGCCACAACGCAGCGATCGAGACGGCCGAGGCTGCCGTCGGGATCGCGCGCGGCATCGGCTACCCGGTGATGATCAAGGCGTCGGCGGGGGGTGGCGGCAAGGGCTTGCGCGTCGCCTTCGACGACAAGGAGACGTTCGAAGGCTTCACGTCGTGCCGCAACGAGGCGCGCTCGAGTTTCGGCGACGACCGGGTCTTCATCGAGAAATTCGTCGAGGAGCCGCGCCACATCGAGATCCAGGTGCTCGGTGACGCGCACGGCCACTGCGTCTACCTGTGGGAACGCGAGTGCTCGATCCAGCGCCGTCATCAGAAGGTGATCGAGGAGGCGCCGAGCGCGTTTCTCGACGATGCGACGCGCAAGGCGATGGGCGAGCAGGCTGTGGCGCTGGCGAAGGCCGTGAACTACCAGTCGGCCGGCACCGTCGAGTTCGTGGTCGGCAAGGACCGCAGCTTCTTCTTCCTCGAGATGAACACGCGGCTGCAGGTCGAGCATCCGGTGACGGAAGCGATCACCGGGCTCGATCTGGTCGAGCAGATGATCCGCGTCGCTGCCGGCGAGCCGCTGGCGTTCACGCAGGAAGAGATCCCGCGCCGCGGCTGGGCGATCGAGTGCCGCATCAACGCCGAGGATCCGCAGCGCGGCTTCCTGCCGAGCACCGGCCGGCTGGTGACGTTCCGGCCGCCGACGCAGACGATCTTCGCCGGCACGCCGAGCGCGGCGACGGAGGGCGTGCGCGTCGACACCGGCGTCTACGAAGGCGGCGAGATCCCGATCCACTACGACTCGATGATCTGCAAGCTGATCGCCGTCGGCGCCGACCGCGCGGCGGCGATCGCGACGATGCAGGATGCGCTGGGCTCGTTCGTCGTGCGCGGCGTCGCCAGCAACATCGCCTTCCAGTCGGCGCTGCTGGCCAGTGGGCGCTTCGCCGCCGGCGACTTCAACACCGGCTTCATCGCCGAGACCTGGCCGCATGGTTTCGACACCGCGCAGTCGGCCCACCGCGACCCGGCCTTCCTGCTCGCGCTCGCGGTCGCCGCGAACCGGCGCGTGCTGGCCCGCTCGGCCGGCATCTCCGGACAGCTGCCCGGCCATGAGCTGCGGATCGCCGATGCGTTCGTCGTGGTGCAGACCGACGCGGGCGGTCACCGGACCGCGACCCAGGCGACCGTCGCGATGGCAGGGCCGGACTACGTCGTCACGATCGACGGCCGGGCGCGTCGCTTGTCCATCGACAGCCCGCTCCGCGACATCGCGACGCACGGCACCGCCGACGGCAAGGCCTACCACGCGCAGGTCGAGCGTGTCGGGCTGGCCTACCGTATCGCGCAGGGCGGGGCGCAGATCGACGTGCGCGTGCTGTCGCCGCGCGCCGCGGAACTGCTGGCGCTGATGCCGTTCAAGCCTCCGCCCGACCTGTCCCGATTTTTGTTGTCGCCGATGCCGGGGTTGCTCGTCGATGTCGCGGTGCGGGTCGGCCAGGCCGTGCGTGCAGGCGAAAGGCTGGCGGTGATCGAGGCCATGAAGATGGAGAACATCCTGACGGCCGCCCATGCCGGCGTGGTCGCGCGGGTCGTGGCGGAAAAGGGCACGAGCCTGGCGGTCGACGACGTGATCCTCGAATTCGAAACCTCGAAGGTGGCCCAGTGACCCCATCCCCGGCGGCTCGTCCGTTCACCGTGCTCGGCATCCAGCAGGTCGCGATCGGCGCCCGGCACAAGGCGACCCTGCGCACGCTCTGGGTCGACATGCTCGGCCTGCAACCGGCCGGCAGCTTTCGCAGCGAGCGCGAGAACGTCGACGAAGACATCTGCACCATCGGCAGCGGAGCGCACCAGGTCGAGATCGATCTCATGGAGCCGATCGATCCCGACGGCAAGCCGGCGGTGCACGCGACGCCGCTCAACCACGTCGGCCTCTGGATCGACGACCTCGCCGCGGCGGTCGAGTGGCTCACGGCGCAGGGCGTCCGGTTCGCACCGGGAGGAATCCGGCGCGGCGCCGCCGGCCACGACGTCTGCTTCCTCCACCCCAGATCGAACGACGCGTTTCCGATCTCCGGCGAAGGCGTGCTGATCGAGCTGGTGCAGGCCCCGTCCGACGTGATCGCCGCATTGCGGCCTTCGGCGGGCAGCTCGCGATCCCTGCATTGAGCGGCGAGAATCGGCGCCGCGCCCACATCCGTTCCTGACCTTCGCTCGCGACGATGACGATCCACACCATCCTGAAAATGGGCGACCCGCGCCTCCTGCGCATCGCCAGGCCGGTCGAGCATTTCGGCACGCCCGAGCTGCGCGCCCTGGCCGCCGACATGTTCGAGACCATGCATTCGGTCAACGGCGCCGGCCTCGCCGCGCCTCAGATCGGTGTCGACCTGCAGCTGGTCATCTTCGGCTTCCAGAACAACGCGCGGTATCCGGATGCGGTGCCTGTTCCGGAGACCGTGCTCGTCAATCCGCGCATCGCAGCGGTCGACGACGTGGAAGAGGAAGGCTGGGAAGGCTGCCTGTCGGTGCCCGGGATGCGCGGCGTCGTGCCGCGGCTGGCGCGCATCCGCTATGCCGGATTCGATCTCGAAGGGCGGCCGATCGAGCGCGAAGCGGACGGCTTCCACGCCCGTGTCGTGCAGCACGAGTGCGATCACCTGATCGGCACGCTCTATCCGATGCGGATCCGCGACTTCAGCCGCTTCGGGTTCACGAGCGTGCTGTTCCCCGAGCTGGATCCGGCCGCCGACGATTGACCGCGTGGCGGTCCGTCGCCGGCCCGGGCGACCGTGCGGCTTGTAAAACTAGGTGACGGCGCATCGACCAGGTCGGCACATCGGAGATGTCGCGCGTTGAGGAAACGAGGCGCGACGGCGGATCGATCGCCGCCGGCGATCGAAGGAGACCAGACCATGACATCGACATCGACACATCGCCCTCACGGCTTCGCCGCCCGCCTGTTTCCGGGCCGCCTCTTCCTGATGGCGGCATGGCTGCTGTGCGGCATCGGCGCGGCGTCCGCGGCCCACGCGCAGGGCCAGCCGGTGGATCCGCCCGGACGGGTCGCCCGCCTCAGCGACGCCGACGGGCAGGTCTGGCTGTTCAACGGCGACAGCAACGAGTGGACCAGCATCGAGCGCAATCGGCCGCTGACCGCGGGTGATCGCGTCGCCACCGACAACGGTGCCCGCGCCGAGATCACGCTGGGCACGACCACCCTGCGTCTCGACGCCGCCACCGATCTCGAGATCGTCGACCTCGACGACAACGCCTTCCACGTGCAGCTCCACGCCGGCAGCGTCGCCGCGCGCGTGCGCGTGCCGCAGGCGATCGCCGAGTTCGGCGTGGAAACCGACGAAGGACGCTTCCGCCTGACGACGGTCGGCCGCTACCGCTTCGACCGCGTCGACCAGGCCAGCGAGCTCACCGTCTACAACGGCCAGGCCGTGTTCGAAGGCCGCGAGAGTGCGTTGCCGCTGACTGCCGGACAACATGGCCAGTTCTGGCTCGACACCGCCGGCGCGGCGCAATACAACCTGGTCGCGCCGACGCGCGACTCCTTCGCCGCCTGGAACGACGATCGCGACCGCGCCGCCGATCGCCCGACGCCGACGGCCCGCTTCGTCTCGCCAGAGATGACCGGCGCCGCCGATCTCGACAACTACGGCGGCTGGGAGCAGACCCCCGACTACGGCCCGGTCTGGATTCCGCGCGGCGTCTCTGCCGACTGGGCGCCCTACAGCGCCGGCCACTGGGCATGGGTGCGCCCGTGGGGCTGGACCTGGGTCGACGACGCTCCCTGGGGCTTCGCGCCGTTCCACTACGGCCGGTGGGTGAACTACCGAGACGCGTGGTGCTGGGCGCCCGGCACGTACGTCGCGCGGCCGGTCTACGCGCCGGCGCTGGTCGGCTGGATCGGCGGCCCGCGCGTCGGCGTCTCGCTGAGCATCGGCGGCGGCGGCCCCCCGGTCGGCTGGTTCCCGCTGGCGCCGCACGAGGTCTACGTGCCGAGCTACCGGACCAGCCCGGGCTACGTGCGCAACGTCAACATCACGCACGTGACCAACGTCACCATCATCAACAACGTCGTCAACAACACGAACGGCGCCGCCGACCACCGCGAATTCATGAACCGCCGCTTCCCGAACGCGGTCACGGTCGTGCCTTCGAACGTGTTCACCGGTCGGCAGCAGGTCGGCCCGGCGGCGGCGCAATACCGGGCCAATCCGCAAGTGCGTGCCTTCGTGGCCGATACCCGACCCGGCCCGGCGATGAATACCGCGCCGGTCGCCGGTCCGGCGTTCGCACCGAGAGCGCCTGAAGGGCGGCCACCGGTCCGTCCGCCGTTCGAGGCGAGAACGCCCGCAGCCGTGGCCGGCCGGCCCGGCACTCCGGGCGTTTCCAGTGGCGGTGCCCCGAATGTTCCTGCACGGCCCGGCATGCCTCAGGCCGCGATCCAGCGCCAGCCGCAGGGCGGCGAGACGCCGAGGCCGCCGATGACCGGCCGCCCCGACGCGGCCGCGCCGCCGTTCGGCAGGGCGCCCCGGGACGTCGAGCCATCGCGGCCGCCACGTGCCGGCGACGCGTCGCGGGCCCCCGACGTGCAGCGCGCGCCCGACGTGCAGCGAGCCCCCGATGCGATGCGCGCCGATCCGCAGCGGCAGATCGATGCGCAACGTGTCAACGATGCCGCCAGGTCGGGCGACCCGGACCATCTCGTCGATCCCCTTCACCGTGTCAG
>CAZZVH010000151.1:628-8204 GCA_964657365.1 uncultured Burkholderiaceae bacterium | reverse complement strand
ACGTCCACGGCTACGAGCAATGCGAGCTGACCCACGCGGCCGTCGCCGCCTTCGACGATGCGATGCGCGCCGCGGACGACTGCATCGCCATCGAGCGCTCGCGCTGCACGCGCCAGTCTTCGTAGCCGCCTTCGTATTCGCGCCAGAGGCCGGGCGAGACGTCGCCTTCCCAGGCGATCGTGCTGGTCACGACGTTGTCGAGGAAGCGCCGGTCGTGACTGACGAGGAACACGGTGCCGGCGTAGTTCTGCAGCAGCTCCTCGAGCAGCTCGAGGGTGTCGATGTCGAGGTCGTTGGTGGGTTCGTCGAGCACCAGCACGTTGGCCGGCAAGGCCAGCAGCCGTGCGAGCAGGACACGGTTGCGCTCGCCGCCCGAGAGCGTGCGCAGGGGCGAGTTGGCGCGTGCCGGGGAGAACAGGAAGTCGGTGAGGTAGCTCATCACGTGCTTCTTGCCGCTCGCCGTCTCGACCCATTCGCTGCCGGGGCTGACGGCATCGGCGAGGGTCGCGTCGAGGTCGAGCGCGCTGCGCATCTGGTCGAAGTACGCGACCTCGATCTTCGTGCCCTGGCGCACGGTGCCCGAGGTCGGCTGCAGCGTGCCGAGGATCAGCTTGAGCAGCGTCGTCTTGCCGGCGCCGTTCGGGCCGATCAGCCCGACCTTGTCGCCGCGCAGGATAGTCGCCGAGAAATCCTGGACGATGACCTTGTCGCCGAACCGCATGGAGACGTCGCGCAGCTCGGCGACGATCTTGCCGCTCGGCACGCCGGAATCGGCCTCGAGTCGAACCCGGCCGAGCGTCTCGCGCCGAGCCGCCCGCGTCTCGCGCAAGGCCTCGAGCCGCGCGATCCGGCCGACGCTTCGGGTGCGGCGCGCCTCGACGCCCTTGCGCACCCAGACCTCTTCCTGCGCCAGCAGCTTGTCGGCGCGGGCGCTGGCCAGCGCCTCGGACGCGAGCTGCTCCACCTTGCGCATCTCGTAGGCGGCGAAGTTGCCCGGGTAGCTGCGCAGCACGCCGCGATCGAGCTCGACGATGCGCGTCGCCACGGCATCGAGGAAGGCGCGGTCGTGGGTGATGACGACGACGCTGCCGCGAAAGCCCTTGAGCAGTTCCTCGAGCCAGGCGATCGAATCGAGATCGAGGTGGTTGGTCGGCTCGTCGAGCAGCAGCACCTCGGGCACCGCGACCAGCGCCTGGGCCAGTGCGACCCGCTTCTTCATGCCGCCCGAGAGTTCGCCCGTGACGCGCGCGCCGTCGAGATGCAGCTGCGCGAGCGTGGTGTCGACGCGCTGCTCCCAGTTCCACGCGTCCAGCGTCTCGATGCGCGTCTGCAATGCGTCGAGGTCGTCGGACGGGTCGTGCGCCTCGTAGCGATCGCGCACGTCGCGCGCTTCGGCGACGCCTTCGCTGACGGTGTCGAACACGGTCGCCGCCGCATCGAAGACAGGCTCCTGCGGCACGTAGCGGATGCGCACGCCCTGGGTCTGCTGGAGCAGGCCGTCGTCGAGCTTCTCGAAGCCGGCGATGACCTTCAGCAGCGACGACTTGCCGGCGCCGTTGCGGCCGATCAGGCCGATGCGTTCGCCGGCCTCGAGCGAAAGCGCGGCGCCGTCGAGCAAGGCGACGTGTCCGTAGGCGAGGTGCGCGCCGGAGAGGGAAAGGACAGCCATGGATGCAGAGGTGAAGCGAAAGGCGGAGATGAGGCAGGAGTGTCGTCAGGTGCCGGCGGCCGGCGGCAGCGCCAGCGCCGCCTCGAGCGCGTCGATGAAGGTGCTGGCGACGTCGAAGCCGGTCTGGTCGGTGATTTCCTGGAAGCAGGTCGGGCTGGTGACGTTGATCTCGGTCATGCTGTCGCCGATCACGTCGATGCCGATGAGCAGCAGGCCACGCGCCGCCAGGATCGGCCCGATGTGCTCGGCGATCTCGCGGTCGCGCGCCGAGATCGGCTGCGCCACGCCGAGGCCGCCGGCGGCGAGGTTGCCGCGGATCTCGTTGCCCTGCGGAATGCGCGCCAGAACGAACGGCACCGGCACGCCGGCGATGACGAGCACGCGCTTGTCGCCGTTGACGATCTCCGGCAGGTAGCGCTGCGCCATCACGGTGTGCGCACCTCGTGCGTTCAGCGTCTCGACGATCGAGCCGAGGTTCATGCCGTCGCCGCCGACGCGGAAGATGCCTGCGCCGCCCATGCCGTCAAGCGGCTTCAGGATCACGTCGCCGTGCTCGGCGTGGAAGCGCTTCAGCGCCTCGGGATCGCGGCTCACCAGGGTCGGCGAGATGAACTGCGGGAACTCGAGGATGGCGAGCTTCTCGGGGTGGTCGCGCAGCGCGCCGGGGCGATTGAAAACGCGCGCGCCCTCGCGCTCGGCCTGCCCGAGCAGGTGGGTGGCGTAGAAGTATTCGCTGTCGAACGGCGGATCGGTGCGCATCACGACGGCGTCGAACTCGGCGAGCACGGCCGGTGTGCGGGCGCCACCGGACGACGTGCCGGTTTCGGTGAACCACACCGGCTTCGCGCCGGTCAGCGTGATCTCCCGCACGTGCGCCGAGACCGCGCCGCCGCGCTGCCACAGGAGCTCCCTGGCCTCGCAGGCGAACAGCGCATGGCCGCGCCGCGCGGCCTCGCGCATCATCGCGAACGTCGAGTCCTTCTTGATGTTGAAGGTCTCGAGGGGGTCGGCTACGAACAGGAATCGCATCGCTGGGCCTTCGTTCAGATTTCGACCTTGGAACCGAGCTCGACGACCCGGTTCGTGGGCAGGCGGAGGTAGTCGGCCGCGCCCGCGGCATTGCGGTGCATGCTCACGAACAGCTTCTCGCGCCAGTCGGCCATGCCGCCGCCCATCGTCGGGATGACGATGTCGCGCGACAGGAAGTAGGACGTGTCCATGTCGTCGTCGACCATGCAGCCGCTGGAGCGCAGGCGCTCGAGCGCGCTCGGCACGTCGGGGTCGTCCTTGAAGCCGAAGTGCAGCGTCACCTGCCAGCAGTCGTGGCCGAGCGGCTCCATGTCGCAGCGTTCCTCCTTGACGATCCAGGGCCGCTCGTGCAGCCGAACCGTCACGAACAGGTTGCGCTCGTGCAGCACCTTGTTGTGCTTCAGGTTGTGCAGCAGCGCGTTCGGCGTCAGGCCCTGGTCGCTGACCAGGAAGACGGCCGTGCCGGGCACGCGCGTCGGCGGGCTGATGAAGACGGACTGGAGAAAGCTGGTCAGGTCGATGGCGTCGGAGCGCAGGCTCTCCGACATCAGGCCGCGGCCCTGCTTCCACGTCATCATGAGCGTGAACATGAAGGCGCCGATGCAGAGCGGGAACCAGCCGCCGTCGACCACCTTGACGATGTTGGCGGCGAAGAAGACGAAGTCGACGACGAAGAAGAAGCCGGTCGCGGCGATCGCCACGCCCCATGGATATTTCCAGCCGTAGCGCACGACGAAGAAGGTCATCGTCGTCGTGATCAGCATGTCGATGGTGACCGTGATGCCGTAGGCGCCTGCCAGCCGATCGCTCGAGCCGAACATGGCGACGGCCATGACGATGCCGACGAACAGGCTCCAGTTGACGAACGGCACGTAGACCTGGCCGGTCTCGAGCACGGAGGTGTGCAGCACGCGCAAGCGCGGCAGGTAGCCGAGCTGGATCGCCTGCTTGGTCACCGAGAAGGCGGCGGTGATCAGCGCCTGCGACGCGATCACGGCCGCGCAGGTCGCCAGGCCGATCAACGGGTAGAGCGCCCACGCGGGTGCCATCTCGAAGAACGGATTGGCCACCTTCTCCGGGGCGGCGAGCAGCATCGCGCCCTGGCCGAAATAGTTGAGGACGAGCGCCGGCATCGCCATGCCGAACCAGGCGTAGCGGATCGGCTTCTTGCCGAAATGGCCCATGTCGGCATAGAGCGCCTCGGCGCCGGTCACGCACAGGACCACCGCGCCGAGTGCCGCGAACGCGACCTTCGAGTGGCCCAGCAGGAAGACCAGCGCGTAGTAGGGCGACAGCGCCTTGAGGATCGACAGGTTGTCGCCGATATGGGCGAGGCCGAGCGCGGCGATGACGAGGAACCAGACCGCCATTACCGGGCCGAACAGCCGGCCGACCCGCTCGGTGCCGTGGCGCTGGAACATGAAGAGCGCCGTCAGCACCACCAGCGTGACCGGGACGACATAGCTCTGCAGCCCCGGTGCCGCGACCTTCAGGCCCTCGACCGCGCCCAGCACCGAGATGGCCGGCGTGATGACGCCGTCGCCGAAGAAGATCGCGGTGCCGAAGATGCCGACGAAGAGCAGCCGGCGGCGCAGCTTCGGACGGTCCTTCACCGCTTGCGAGGCCAGCGCGAGCATCGCGATCAGGCCGCCTTCGCCATTGTTGTCGGCGCGCAGGATCAGCACGACGTACTTGATCGAGACGACCACCGTGAGCGTCCAGAAGACCAGCGAGAGCACGCCGTAGATGTTGCTCTGGGTGAGCGGCACCCGGCCGTGCGCGAACACTTCCTTCAGCGCATACAGCGGACTGGTGCCGATGTCGCCGTAGACGACGCCGATGGCGCCGAGCGTCAATGCGGCGATGCTGGAGGCGGTACGGGTCTGTTTCACGCGGGAGCCGGCGGGCGCGAATGGCGCCGGCGGAAGGGGACGGTCATTGTGCCCGTCGGCCAGCGCGGACGCAGGCCGGCGCCGTGCCCCGAGCTATTCGTAGATCTCGGCGTCCGGGTCGGTCGCTTCGAGCTCGTAGCTCGCCGCCACCATCGCCAGCCTGGCGATGACGCCGTACATGTAGAAGCGGTTCGGCGCGCTCGCGCCGGGCTTCGAGCCGGGCTTCGGAAGCTGGTTGGAGCCGGCGAAGGCGAGCGGCACGAAACTGGCGCCTGGCGAGTTCAGGTTCTCGTCGTTGCCCCGCTCCGGGTTGACGCGGTAGAAGCCGCCGACCACATAGCGGTCGATCATGTAGACCACCGGCTCGGCGACGGCCTCGTTGACCCGCTCGTAGGTCGGCACGCCTTCCTGGAGGATCACCTCGGTGACCTCCTGGCCGTCCTTGATGACGCTCATCTTGTTGCGCGAGCGGCGGTTGAGATCGGCCAGGTCCTTCGGGTCGCGCACGGTCATGATGCCCATGCCGTAGGTGCCCGCATCGGCCTTGACGATGATGAACGGCTTCTCCTGGATGCCGTATTCCTTGTATTTGCGCCGGATCTTGCCGAGCAGCGCGTCGGCGTTGCTCATCAGGCAGTCGGCGCCGGAGCCGTCGCTGAAGTTGACCTCGCCGCAACGCGCGAACATCGGGTTGATCAGCCACGGATCCATGCCCAGCAGCTTGGCGAATTTCTTCGCCACTTCCTCGTAGGCCGCGAAGTGGTTGGTCTTGCGGCGCACCGCCCAGCCGGCGTGAAGCGGGGGCAGAAGATATTGCTCGTGCAGCCCCTCGAGGATCTTCGGAATGCCGGCCGACAGGTCGTTGTTGAGCAGGATCGTGCAGGGATCGAAATTCTTCAGGCCGAGCCGGTTCCCGGTCCGCAGCAGCGGCTCGACCGTGAGCGCGCTGCCGTCGGGCAGGGGCACGTCGGTCGGCACGGTGATGGTCTCGTCGAGCGTGCCCAGGCGCACGTTGAGGCCGGCCTGGTGGAAGATCTCCATCAGCCTCGCCACGTTCATCAAGTAGAACGAATTGCGGGTGTGCTTCTCGGGAATCAGCAGGAGGTTCTTGGCCTCCGGGCAGATCTTCTCGATCGCCGCCATGGCCGCCTGCACGGCCAGCGGCAGCATCTCCGTCGTCAGGTTGTTGAAGCCGCCGGGGAACAGGTTGGTGTCGACCGGCGCCAGCTTGAAGCCGGCGTTGCGCAGGTCGACCGACGTGTAGAACGGCGGCGTGTGCTCCATCCACTCCAGCCGGAACCACCGCTCGATGGCCGGAAGCGACTCGAGCATGCGCTGCTCGAGCTCGTTGATCGGGCCGGTGAGGGCGGTGATGAGGTGGGGAACCATACGGATGTCCGGGCGAGCGGAACAGGCACGCCGAGGCGGGAGCCAGGATTCTAGGCATATGGGGTGCCGCGGGTCGGGCGCAAGTCGCACCCTGCCGCACGGCGGGCGAAGCACCGCGCCCAAGAAAAAGGCCGCCTCGCGGCGGCCTTTTCCAGCACGACAACCGATCAGTTGTGGTACGCGGTCTCGCCGTGGGAGGCGATGTCGAGACCTTCGCGCTCGTCTTCCTCGCTGACCCGCAAGCCGATGGTCATGTCGACCAGCTTGTACGAGATGGCGGCGACGACGCCCGACCAGACGATCGTGATCATCACGGCCTTGGCTTGCGCCCAGACCTGCGTCGCGATCGAATAGTTCTCCGGCTTGACGAGCTCGCCGGTGAACCAGTTGTCCGGGAAGCTGGGGCCACCCAGCGACGGCGAATTGAAGACGCCCGTCAGCAGGGCGCCGACGATGCCGCCGACACCGTGCACGCCCCAGACGTCGAGCGAGTCGTCGGCGCCGATCATCTTCTTCAGGCCGGTCACGCCCCAGAGGCAGGCGAAGCCGGCGACGGCCCCGATCACCAGCGCGCCCATCAGGCCGACGTTGCCGCAAGCCGGCGTGATCGCGACCAGGCCGGCCACCGCGCCGGACGCGGCACCCAGCATCGACGCCTTGCCCTTCATCAGCGATTCGCCGATGCACCAGGCCAGCACGGCCGCGGCGGTTGCCGAGAACGTGTTGATGAAGGCGAGGACCGCGCTGTTGCCCGCTTCGAGCGCCGAGCCGGCGTTGAAGCCGAACCAGCCGACCCACAGCAGGGCGGCGCCGACCATCGTCAGCGTCAGCGAGTGCGGCGTGAACGCTTCGCGGCCGTAGCCGAGACGCTTGCCGACCATGAACGCGCCGATCAGGCCCGCGACGGCGGCGTTGATGTGCACCACCGTGCCGCCCGCGAAGTCGAGCGTGCCCATCTGCCAGATGAAGCCGGCCTTGGCGTTGACGGAGTCGACGATGGCCTTGCTGGTGTAGGCGTCCGGGCCTTCCCAGAACCAGACCATGTGGGCGATCGGCACGTAGCTGAACGTGAACCACAGCACCATGAACGCCAGCACCGCGGAGAACTTCATGCGCTCGGCGAACGAGCCGACGATCAGGCAGCAGGTGATGGCCGCGAAGGTCGCCTGGAACGCCAGGTACAGCAGTTCCGGAATGACGACGCCCTTGCTGAAGGTGGCCGCCATCGACATCGTTCCGGCGATCGGATCGAACATGTCTTTCATGAAGACCCTGCTGAACCCGCCGAAGAACGCGTTGCCTTCCGTGAACGCGAGGCTGTAGCCGTACAGGCACCACAGCACGACGATCATGGAGAAGGTGACGAACACCTGCATGAGCACCGACAGCATGTTCTTGCTGCGGACCAGGCCGCCGTAGAACAGCGCCAGCGCCGGCACCGACATCATGATGACGAGCGCGGTGCTGACCAGCATCCACGCGACGTCACCCTTGTTGGGCACGGGCGCGGAGGCGGCTGCGGACGCTGACGAGGCCGACGCGTCGGCAGCCGAGGCGCCGGACGCATGACGGCCGACCCAAGAGCGTTCCAGAATGA
>CAZZVH010000151.1:0-618 GCA_964657365.1 uncultured Burkholderiaceae bacterium | reverse complement strand
TCGGCGCCGAAGCCATCGCCATGGCGGACGACGCCGCCCCGGAGGCCGCATCGGATGCCGCGCCCTGCGCGAACGCGGCGCTGCCGAAGCCGATCGCGCACAGCGCGAGGACGAAACTGAGGAGGAGTTTTTTCATGGTGTGGTGGTGCGGCTCAGAGAGCGTCCTTGCCGGTCTCGCCGGTGCGGATGCGGACGACCTGCTCCAGCGTCGTGACGAAGACCTTGCCGTCACCGATCTTGCCGGTGCGCGCAGCGGCCTCGACGGCCTCGATGACGCGGTCGACGATGGCATCGTCGACGGCGGCTTCGATCTTCACCTTGGGCAGGAAATCGACGACGTATTCGGCACCCCGATACAACTCGGTGTGGCCCTTCTGCCGGCCGAAGCCCTTCACTTCCGTCACCGTGACACCCTGGACGCCGATGGCGCTCAAGGCCTCACGCACTTCGTCGAGCTTGAACGGCTTGACGATCGCGGTCACCATCTTCATGGTTTCTCCCTCCCGAAAACGATTTGGGTGCGGCAACGCGCCGTCTGGCGCGTGCCGCGCTGCTTACATCGACTTGCTGAACGTGACGATGGCGCGTGTGCTGTTGGCATCGTGATAGAAGCTCTTC
>CAZZVH010000150.1:0-8240 GCA_964657365.1 uncultured Burkholderiaceae bacterium | reverse complement strand
CGGCACCAGCCGCGGCACCTACGGCACGTCGATCGATCCGGGCGCCACCAACGGCTCCGATGACCTGACAGGCGGTGCAGGCAGCACGCTGCAGGGGCTGGCCGGCGACGACGTACTGCAGAACTACGGCGGCAGCGGCACGCTTGTCGGCGGCGCCGGCGACGACTGGATGAGCACCGGCAGCGGCACTTACACCCTCGACGGAGGCGCCGGCAACGACACCGTCAACTGGGACAGCGGCACGAGCACCGCCTTGTTCGGCCGAGGCGACGGGCAGGATTTCGCGCCATGGGTCGCTGCCTCGAGCCGGTTCAACACGATCCAGTTCAAGCCGGGCGTTTCGGCCTCCGACGTGATCGTCACGCTGGTCAACGGCAGGACGCTCGGCCCCAACAGTGCGATCCGGTTCTCGATCCGCGGCACCACCGACACGTTCACGG
The DNA here is from genome assembly GCA_964657365.1 of uncultured Burkholderiaceae bacterium. Classification (GTDB taxonomy): domain Bacteria; phylum Pseudomonadota; class Gammaproteobacteria; order Burkholderiales; family Burkholderiaceae_C; genus Schlegelella_A. The sequence goes on along the minus strand of CAZZVH010000150.1, from coordinate 7,800 downwards.
TCGAGGGCTTCTTCGCGACGCAAGCGTCCAGCAGCGTCTACAACTCCCTGCAGCAGGTCGTGTTCGACGACGGAACGACCTGGAATTTCGCCGCGATCGCATCGAAGGTTTCGGGCCAGGCCTTGCCGCAAACGCAGGGCGGCAGCGGCAACGACACCTTGGTCGGCACCTCCGGCGATGACTATCTCGTCGGCAACGGCGGAGACGACACGCTCGTCGGCGGCGCCGGCGACGACTGGCTGAACGGCGGTCTCGGCAACAACACCTACCTGTTCGGCCGCGGCGACGGCCAAGACCGCATCACCTACGAGAACGGCGTCGATCCGGCGCGTCTCAACACCTTGCAGCTCAAGCCCGGCATTCGACCGGAAGACCTTCGGTTCAAGCAGGTCTGGGACCAGAGCGCCAACGGCTTCGACTCCCTCGAGATCTCGATCGCCGGGACGACCGACAAGATCACGGTCGACACCTACTTCCGCCAAAGTACCCAGGCGGGCTCCACGGCCCTGGTGCGCGCGGCCAACCCGGTCCAGCAGATCCGCTTCGACGACGGCACGGTCTGGAACATGGCGACCATCGACGCCGCCGTCTACGCGGGCTCCAGCGGTGCCGATCGCATCTTTGCCGTGGGCGCGAGCGCGATCCAGGCAGGCGACGGCGGCGATCTGCTGTTCGGCAGCGAAGAGGTCGACCTTCTTCAGGGGGGCGCGGGCGACGACCAGCTGCTCGGAGAAGGCGGCGACGACACCATCGACGGCGGCGCGGGCAACGACCGCATCGATGGCGGCAGGGGCAACAACATCTATCTGTTCGGTCGCGGCGACGGGGTCGACGTGGTCTCCTCGACAGACTACACGGCGGGCCGCCTCAATACGCTGCAGTTCAAGGCAGGCGTGCTGTCCGGCGACTTGCTGATCCGCCACATCGACAACGGCAACCTCGGCTCCACCAGAGGGCTCGACATCTCGATCCTCGGGACTACCGACAAGGTGATCCTGAGCAGCTACACGGTCTATGGTGCGCCGCCGGCAGGTGTGAACAGCCCCGTCCAGCAGTTCCGGTTCGCCGACGGCACTGTCTGGAACCTGGCCGACATCGAGGCGCACATCGACACCAGTGCGCGGCCCGTCTACGGACCGCCGATCGTCCTGGGGGTCGACGCCACGGGCGCCCAGATCCTGGCCCCGAACTACGCATGGTCCGGCAACGCGATCGTCGCGGTGCCGTATGTGAGCGGCACCGGCATCACCGGCTACACGACGGTGGACACCCCCGTGTACGGAAGCCATGCCATCACGACGGGCGCCTACACCCCCGGCACCTACGTGAACCAGGCGACGCGGCAGTACGCCACGGCGGCCATCGCGACGGGCAGCGTGGGAAGCGCAGTGCGCCCGATCGTCACGGTGAAGTACGACCGATGGGGCAACCTCATCGAACAGACCGATCCCCGCAACAAGCTGTGGAAGACGGCGTTCACCTACAACGCAGACAACGAAGTCACGAGCGAATCGCAGCCCGACTCGACCGGCAAGGCTGGCGGCCCGACCGTTCGCAGCTCCTACGACGCACAGGGACGCGAGATCGGCATCGCCGACGCCCTGGGCCATCTCGAGACGAAGGACTACGACGCCGGCGGCAACCTGACTGCCGAGCATCACGCCGACGGTGGCATCGTCATCTATCGATACAACGCGTTCGGCGACAAGGTGTCGATGACTGACGCGCTCGGCAACGCCAGCCCCGCCGCCGCCGCCGACCACACCACGACCTATCGTTACGACGGCCTCGATCGCCTGACCACGACGACCACCGGCCAGGTGAGCGTCTGGGACGTCTCGGCCGCGATGGCACTGACGGGCGGCGCCAAGCGGGCGCTCGTCGACGCCATCACCTACGACACGGCCGGTCGCAAGGTGGCGACGCAGGACGGTGGCGGCCGCACGATCCAGTACCAGTACGACCGGCTCGGCAACATCACGTCGACGCGCAAGTCTGCGACCGACGTCGTGTCCGACACCTTCGATGCGTTCGGGCACAAGGTGAGCGAGACGGACGAGCTCGGCAACACCAGCAGCTGGAAGACCGATCATTTCGGCAGGGTTCAGACGCATGCCGACATCGGCGGGCGAACGTATGACTATGCCTACGACCACGCCGGCCAGCTGACCCAGCGTCGTTCAAGCGGCGCCAGCCTCGGCTACCTGGCCGGCACAGTCTCGCAAAACATCAACTACGCGTACGACGCGGCGGGCGAGCTGACGCAGATCGTCGACGACTCGCTGAACCAGGTCACCACGTACGCGTACGACCTGGCTGGGCGCCACGTCCTCGAGCGCACCGTGCAGAACGGGGCCACCTATCAGGACAACCATCTCGCCTACGACGCGTTGGGGCGCCTGCGCGACGTGGCAGACAGCCATGTCCACGCCTCCTTCGACTACGACGCGGCCGGCAACCGGACGCATATCCGCACGAGCGTCAATGTCGCACCACTGGGTGCGACCGCGGCCGACGACGTCCGGCCCGGCGACCGTTTCTTCCTCTACGACGCGATGAACCGCCAGATCTCGGTCGACGCCGTCGACGCTCAGGGAAACATCGGCCAGCAGGGCCACGCGATCGCCTACGACAAGAACGGCAATCGGGTCAGCGACACGTTCTACGGCAACCAGGTCATCGACACCCACGAAGCGCCCGACGTGATCGGCACCGATGAAGACGGACAGGCGGTCTACGGGCCGGACCCCGGCCACGTCTACACGGCCAGCCCGGGCGTGACGACGGAGCTCTACGGCTACGACGCGCTGGACCGCCTTCAGAGCGTCCTTCGCGACGGCGTCCAGGTGGATCTGCGGTACTACGACGGCAGCTCGGATGTCGTCGAGACCGGCCCCGGCACCAATCTGCCGACGGGCTACGCCGCCGCGCTGAACGCCAACGTGGCGAACGACGCAGTGATCGGCGACGCGGTGCGCGTGAACCGCTACGACGCGCTCGGCCGGCTCCAGAAGCAGTCTGTCTTCAAGAGCGACAACCGCACCGTATCGAAGTACGACATCTCGTACGCCTACGACGCTGCCGGCAACGTGCAGAACTACCTGCTCGCCAACCATGACGGCAGCAACTACACCAACACCTACAAGTACAGCGACGCGAAGGCGGAGGGCTATCGCCAGACCCAGATCGACAGCACCGAAAAGGACACCAAGTTCAAGCCCGGCAAGACCCAGCAGTACTACGACCAGAACGGCTTCCTGACCTCCGTCGTCGACGCGACCAAGGCGCAGAACGGCAAGATCTTCGTCAACGACGTCGCAGGCCGTGCGCTGCTCGTCGACCAGAACGGGAACCTCGAACACCAGTTCGTCGTCGACGGTGAAGTCCTCGGCCAATACGGCTCGGCAGTGAACGCCGCGAACCCGCGCGACAAGGACACCGCCAACCCGATCTTCGCGCCCATCGCCGACTTCAACTTCGGCTACCAGCCGATCAACGGCAACTACCCGACCGCGAGTGCAGGAAGCTACGCCGTGCGGGCCGGCGACACGCTCAGAAGCATCGCCCAAGGGGCCTACGGAGACGCCGGGCTCTGGTATCGCGTCGCCGAAGCCAACGGCCTGGCGGGCGACGGCGATCTCCGTGTCGGCGAGACGCTGACCATCCCCAACAAGGTCGGCACCGTCCACAACACCGGCGACGACTTCAAGCCCTACGACCCGAGCAAGATCGTCGGAGACACGACGCCGAACATGGCATCGCCGGCGGTCGCGAACAAGGGATGCGGCGGGCTGGGGCTGATCCTGGTGATCGTCGTGGCGATCGTGGTGACCGTGTATTCGGCGGGGCTGCTCAGCGGGGCGTCTGGGGCGCTTGGCGAAACATTCTCCGCAGGGGCAAGTACTCTTGCAGGCACTTCAACCGCTGTGAGCGCGACGACCGCAGCTGAAATATCGGTTGCTGCCGGTGCGATCGGATCAATTGCAGGGCAACTGGTTGGCGACGCAATCGGCGTCCAGCACGGCTTGAATTGGAAGTCGGTAGCGCTCAGCGCCCTTGGTGCAGGCGTTGGATCGGAAGTTGGCGAACTGGCGCAAGGGTCCGCAACACTGGGTGGGTCCGGCTTCACAGCCGTGGTCGCACGAGCAGCAATTACGAATGCGTCAACGCAGGCGATAGACGTCGTCACAGGACTGCAGCGAAGCTTCTCTTGGACCGAGATTGCCGCCGCTTCGGTCGGAACGGCCGCTTCTTGGGGAGCAGGCGCACTAATCAATCTTTCGAGCCCTGTCGCCCCCGAGACCGACTTGGACTTCGGCACGAAGCTCGCGCGCGCAACGTTCACCGGGATCGCTGGGGGTGTGGCTGCCTCAGTGCTTCGTGGTGGCCGTGTCAGCGTCCAACAGGTAGCGACTGATGCCTTTGGCAATGCACTAGGTCAAGGCTTAGTCGACGCGACCACGAGCTTGTCAACCGCGTCGAGTTCGCAATATTCATTCGTAGGGTCGGGCGCGAAGCTGGGCGATGGCGGGCATGTCGCCGAGCGGGACACCTTCGACGGTGGAGCATCAGCCTCTTACACGGACTCCCCCTCACCGGTGGGCGCGGAATCGTCCGACAACGATGCCCATCTGGCCTACAACGATGGAAATCCTCCGCGTCTGGGTATGCAGTACACCGATGCGGGGTGGCAAGACCGTGACTCAACCAGAACAGTGTTTGGCGACACCGTGGCTGACGCAAGCGTCCTCAATGGAACGAAAGGGCGCGCACTAGGCAACGTGGCCAAAGTCACCGCCGGTGGCCAGACCTTTTATAAGTGGTTGGATGAAAACGGCTCGACGCAATACACCGAGTACGACCCGACGCCGAAAATGGTCCGCGATCCGCTGGCCGGAAGCAACCACACTGAAGTCGTTCAACGTGTAGGGACTGGCGCTGCAACCGAAGGAGAGTTGCGACTGGCGCTGGATGCACGGGACGCTGCAGTCCAGGCAGAAGCAGACAAGCGCTATGGATTGGTCGGAGCGCTGCGAGGGGCGAATGAGTTTGGAGTGAATACAGCTAAGAGCCCGTATTACCTCTATCGCTCATTTCAGGACAACGGCGTGCTTGGCACAGCGGCCTTGGCGGCGCAATTGCTTTGGGACACGCCTTCCCAGATGAGCGATGCTGCCCACGACGGGGACATGCAGACCTTCACGTCCGCAGGCTTGGGGCTGCTGACCGCACTCGTTCCGGGTGGAGAGGTCGGAGGATTGGTGGATCGGTCGGCTCTTCAGATTGGGAAGCGATCGGTAGCGCGGCTTGGAGACGACGCTACAGGCATTGGTACAAACGCTGACAGCGTGTGGCATGCCACACGAACTCCAGAAGCTGCACGAGGAATACTAAACAACGGTATTGACCCTGCGTTCTTAACCCCTAACGCTCGGTTCGGCGCAGCGTTTTACGTCGCAGAACAGCCCATAACTTCGCTGGCGGAAATGGCGCATTATGGAGTTGATCCCGCAACTGGTATCCGATTTGAAGTTAATCAAAAGGCTATAAAGTTACTTGATCTGACAAATAAGGATACGGCATCAGCTTGGTCTTATTCTGGAGGAGCGATAACTCCAACGACGCAAGAAATCGGAACCAATGCGCTAGCTCTCGGCTATAATGCCATCAGATATTCGTCCGAACGCGCATTCGGAGGAACAAACTTAGCTATCATAAAAGATTTCAATTCGATATTGAAGCCAATGATGGCAACTCCCGCAAAGCCATGAAGCTAGAAAAACTTCAGTACATATGTACCAACGGCCATCACTTTGTCGCTCCGTCACTTGGAGACAATGCCTATGGAGAATTCTTATTATGGTCAGCGGCGACTCAAGTTGCATATTTGAATGCATTTGAGGATTTGACCTTTAAAGCGCTGGATATCTCTTTGCAGACGAATCCCAGAACGTCCATGTTGCGTGCTCATTCTCGCGCTAAGATTTTGCATAGAATATTTGGCCCGGTTGTGTGCGATAGCGATGAGAACGGGAAGCCGTTCCACATGGATATGCCATGTCCGTGCCCGGTTTGTGGCACACAGAAGATGGCGTCTTGGGATTCTACAAAACCTATGGAGACGATGGAGTTAGAAGTTAACCATGTCACACATTCCCGTTGGAATGCTATGACGGAAACAGAACGGAACGTACGAGTCGACAATATGTTAAAGCTAATAGAAGATATCAATGTTTAAGCGTTCCTCCTATCGCCCTACCCGGAGTCCAATCAATATCTAGCGGTACTTAGAAGCGCAATGCATAGCGCCGCACCGCTGTTATATTCTTCTTAGCCTAGTGCGGAACAATGTCGATGGAGCGCCTAGCCATTGCCGACTTTGAATATTACGGCTGAGGTATCGAGCTTGCATAGCAGTGCCTATGCTTTGCCTCCAGCACGACATACCGCCTGCAAGTCGCATTGCATGGCAAGAGTTTGCTCTCTGGTGTTGACATAGAAAGTGGTCGCAATGTCAATGACCAATGCCGCGCAAAGCTAAGTACAAAACGCAGGACTGTTTTATTGATCCATGCAGAAGGTTCATACCGTGATCGTCGCAAGGCTGGTCGACTGGGGTAAGACCTCTTGAAGCGACGCGCTCTGTTGCGCGATCGCAAATTTCAATGAATCTTCCCGCCCTTTTTCTTAAAAGACTTAGGCCGGTAGACATTCCCGTCCCACTCGCCACCTTCCCGGGCGCGTCGAATCGCGACTTCGGCCTCGCGACGAGCTCTGCGCTTCGCCGCGGGTAACGAGATCAGGGTGTCCGTTCGACGGCTCACCCGGCGGCTGAAGCGCGCGATCGCCGCATCGAACGTCGCCCGACGCCGCGCGCCCAAAAATACCCGCAGCAGCAGCACCAGGCAGCCGGCGAGCATGATGGCGGCGATGATCTTTTCAGGCACGGGGTGGGGCGTCGCTGGCGTCGGCGCCCCCTGAACATGGAGGCGACAACGATGGTACTGCGCGGCTGCGCCCGCGGGGTGCGACGATGAGCATGTCGGACAGCGGCGGCGGCCTGCCTGCCGGCAACGGCGAGCCGCTGCACGTCTTCGTGGTCGAGAACAACGACGACACGCGCACGCTGCTCACCATCCTCATCGAGCAGGGTGGCGACGTGGTCGTCTCTGCCGCGAACGTCGCCGAGACGCTCGAGCGCTTCCCCGGCTCCCGGTGCGACGTGCTCGTCGCCGATCTCGGCCTCCCCGACGGCACCGGCTGGGATCTGCTGGAGCGCCTGCGCGCAGACCATCCGGATCGCCCCCTCTACGCCATCGCGATGAGCGGCTTCGGCAGCCTGGCGGATCGCGACCGCAGCCACGCTGCGGGCTTTCGCGAGCACCTCGTCAAGCCGGTCGAGCCCGGCCGGCTCGACACCTTGCTCGACGACGCGCGGCGGGAGCGGGACGCGCCGGGCTGAGTTCAGAATCTCCGCTGGCCACGCGGCCGGAGTCGCTGCGCGCCGCCCGACTCGAACGCACGCTTCCCCGCCCTGCAGCACCGATGAACGACAGCCGCCCCACCGTGAGCAGGACGCGCCCATGAGCGTCCTGGTCGGCACCGCCTCCTGGACCGACAAGACGCTGATCGCCTGCGGCCGCTTTTACCCGCCGTCGGCCAAATCGGCCGAGGCGCGGCTGCGCCACTACGCATCGCAGTTCCCGATCGTCGAGGTCGATTCGAGCTACTACGCGATGCCGGCGCCGGCCACGGCGCAGCTCTGGGCCGAGCGCACGCCCGAAGGCTTCGTCATGAACG
>CAZZVH010000149.1:0-8243 GCA_964657365.1 uncultured Burkholderiaceae bacterium | reverse complement strand
CCGGTCATCGCGACCGCGTCGTTGAAGAGGATCTTGTAGGTGATGTTGACCTTCGAGGCGATCGACTGGCGCACCGCCAGCAGCCCCGAGTGGTAGTAGGTGCCGTCGCCGAGATTGGCGAAGATGTGGTTCTCGGTGGTGAACGGCGCCTGGCCGATCCACGACACGCCTTCGCCGCCCATCTGGCTGAAGGTGATGGTCGAGCGGTCCATCCAGACCGTCATGTAGTGGCAGCCGATGCCGGCGACCGCGCGCGAGCCTTCGGGGACCTTGGTCGAGGTGTTGTGCGGGCAGCCGCTGCAGAACCAGGGGGCGCGGTCGATCGCGGCCGCGGCGCTGCCGACCGTGGTCACGTCGAGGCTCCGTTCCTTGGCCTCGATCAGCGCCACGCGCATCGACATCCGCGCCGAGATGTCGCCATCGACGCCGAGCTTGGCCAGCCGTTTGGCGATCGCCTTGGCGATGATCGACGGCGTCAGGTCGGCCTGCGCGCGCAGCAGCCAGTGCTGCGCCGGATTCGCCTGGCTCCACTCGCCACCCGACTCGTCGTCGGCCGATTCGTCGAACTTGCCGAGCACGTTCGGGCGCACGTCGGGCCGCCAGCCGTAGAGCTCTTCCTTCAGCTGGTACTCGATGACCTGGCGCTTCTCCTCGACGACCAGGATCTCCTGCAGCCCGCGCGCGAACTCGCGCGTGATCGTCGCCTCGAGCGGCCAGACGACGTTGACCTTGTGCAGGCGCAAGCCGATCCGGCGGCAGGTGTCGTCGTCGAGTCCGAGGTCGACCAGCGCCTGGCGCGTGTCGTTGTAGGCCTTGCCGCTGGCGATGATCCCGAAGCGGTCGTTCGGGCCCTGGACGACGTTGTAGTTGAGCCGGTTGGCGCGGATGTACGCGAGGGCGGCGTACCACTTGTAGTCCATCAGCCGCGCTTCCTGCTCGAGCGGCGCGTCGGGCCAGCGGATGTGCAGGCCGCCGGGCGGCATCTGGAAATCCTCGGGCAGGACGATGTCGACGCGGTCGGGATCGACGTACACGCTCGACGACGATTCGACGATCTCCTGGATCGTCTTCATGCCCGACCAGACGCCGGCGAAGCGGCTCATCGCGAAGGCATGCAGGCCCATGTCGAGGATGTCCTGCACGCTCGACGGGAAGAACACCGGCAGGCCGCAGGCCTTGAAGATGTGGTCGCTCTGGTGCGCCGCGGTCGAGCTCTTGGCGATGTGGTCGTCGCCGGCGATGGCGATGACGCCGCCGTGCTTCGAGGTGCCCGCCATGTTGGCGTGCTTGAAGACGTCGGAGCAGCGGTCGACGCCGGGGCCCTTGCCGTACCAGATGCCGAACACGCCGTCGACCTTCTTCGTCTCGGGGTAGAGATCGAGCTGCTGCGTGCCCCACACGGCGGTGGCGCCGAGCTCTTCGTTGACACCCGGCTGGAAGACGATGTTCTGCGCCGCGAGGTGCTTCTTCGCCGCCCAGAGCGCCTGGTCGTAGCCGCCCAGCGGCGAACCACGGTAGCCGCTGATGAAGCCGCCCGTGTTGAGCCCGAACATCGCGTCGCGCTTCTTCTGCAGCATCGGCAGGCGGACCAGCGCCTGCACGCCGCTCATGAAGGCTCGCCCTGCGTCGAGCGAATACTTGTCGTCGAGGGTGACGCTCTCGAGCGCCTTGCGCACGGAGTCGGGAAGCGGTGCATTCATCGGCGGTTCACTCCGGAGGTTCGCGCCTGGGCGCACGCCGCCACGCCCGGCTCGTGACCCGGCGGCGACAAACGAGAGTGTAGGGATTCGCGCCGCGCCGCGGCGTGTGGCCGGCGATGCCCCCGCGCGGCCTGGAGACGACGCCGATCAGCGGCGCAGCTCGTCGGTCAGCCAGTTCTGCAACAGCTTCTTCTCGTAGAAGAGCGACGTGTCGGCCGTCCATGTCTCCGGGAACTGGTACGACAGGTCGGTCAGGCGCCGGTCGCCGCTCTTGAGGACCTGGCCACCCGCATCGACGATGCGGAACGAGAGGTTGATCCGGGGCGGCGTCGACGAACGCAGCACGCGGACATCGCGCAGGCCGCTGATGCGCAGCTCGCCCGCCATGTCGATGTCGGTGATCGTCACCTCGAGCTTGCGATCGGGGCCGAGCTCGCCGGCGGCGTGCGTCTCGATGAAGCGGCGCAGGTCGTCCATGTAGCCCTGCGTGACGCGCTCGTCGGGATAGCGGCGGTCCTGCAGATCGCTGAATTTCTCCGGGTGGGCGAACGCGACGGTGACCTGCTCGGGAACGTCGGCAGCTCCGAAGGCCAGACCGGAGGCCGACAGCGTGAGTGCCGACACGATCCGGCGGACAGCAGCCGACCTGGGAATGGAAGCAAGCATGGGTTGTCCTTCAACGTTGCAGTCAAGCAGCCTAGCGCGTTCGAAGACCCTTGTCGAAAGTCGGTGTTGCCTGGGCCGAGAACATCATCGCGCGCCGTCGCGGCGCAGGCGCAGCCTGGCGCGCAGGCCGTGCGGCGCCACCGGCAGCAGCAGCAGTTCGCCGCCATGCGAGCGAGCGACGCGTTCGACGATCGTCAGCCCCAGCCCCGCGCCGGCGGCGCCGCTGCGCGCCGTGCCGGCGCGGCGAAACGGCTGCTTCATCGCCTCGACGTCGGCCGGGGCGATGCCGTCGCCGGCGTCGGTCACGTCGATCCAGCCGAAGCCGGCGTCGTGGCCGGTGCCGAGCACGATCGGCGCACGACCGTGGCGCAGCGCGTTCTCGACCAGGTTGACGACGGCACGCCGGACCAGAGGCCGCCGCATCGCGACGACGGCGTCGCTGCTCGCGTCGAGCCCGACCGGCTGGCCCTGCTCCGCGAACGCCCGGGCGACATCGTCGGCCAGAGACGCGAGCGAGACCGGCTCGAGCGGCAGGGCGCTGTCGTCAACCCGCGCGAAATCGAGGAACTGGCCGACGATCTGGTCCATCTCGTCGACGCTGCGGCCCATGCTGGCGACGATCGCCGCCTCGGCGTCGCCGGCGAGGATCTCGACGCCCAGGCGCAGCTTGGTCAGCGGCGTGCGCAGGTCGTGCGAGACGCCGGCGAGCATGAGGGCGCGTTCCCGCTCGGTCGCGTCGAGCCGCTGCACGAGCTGGTTGAAGCTGCGGCTGACGGCGGCGATCTCGAGCGGGCCGCCTTCGTCCAGCAATTCCGGCCGCGCGCCGTCGCCGAGGGCGCCAGCGGCCCGCACCAGCGCCTGCAGCGGCTGGCCGATGCGGCGCTGGATCGCCAGAGCGCCGAACAGCGCGAGCAGCGCCGCCACCAGCGACGCCGCGAACCAGGCGCCGGTGAACTCGCGTGCCGCCAGCACGCTGGGCAAGGTCATCCAGTACGCCTTGTCGTCGATGCGCAGGCGCAGCGACAGGCTGCGATCGGCGTCGAGCCGCCAGACCACCTCGGTCCGGTCGGCGGCGAGACGCGCCGACACCGAGCGCACGAACAGCCGTTCGATCGGCGAGAGCCGGGCCATCGCGGTCACCGTGTCGGCCTCCGGTGCGCTGGCGGCGTTGCGCTTGCCGAAGGCATCGAGGAAGACGTCGCGTTGGTCGGCAGGCAGGGCGGCGAGTCCGGCACGCACTGCGGCGACGTTGCGCGCCACGGCATCGGCGATCTGCTCGAGCCGCGGCTTGACGATGAGCTCGCGGACGAGGCCGGCGCTGATCAGCTGCGCCGCCACCATCAGCACGACGATCAGCAGCGCGTTGCGGCCGACCAGGCTGCGCGGCCAGAGCGTCATGGGGTCATGGCGCAGCGGCGCCGGTCTCCGGCACGAACACGTAGCCGACGCCCCAGACGGTGCGGATATGGCGCGGTTCGGCCGGGTCGGTCTCGATCAGGCGGCGCAGGCGCATCACCTGCACGTCGATGCTCCGGTCGGTCGCCTCGTGGCCGGGGCCGTGCGAGAGGTCGATCAGCCGGTCGCGCCCGAGCGGCCGGTTCGGGTGCAGCGCGAAGGCGCGCAGCAGCGCGAACTCGACGCTGGTGAGGGCGACGTCTTCGGCCGCCTGGTCGTGCGTGGCCTGCGCGTGCAGGCGCCGCTCGGACAAGTGCAGTTCGAAACGCCCGAACCGGACGATGCCTTCGGTCGCCATCGGCCCGCTGTGCGCGCCGAGCACGCGTTGCCGGCGCACCAGCGCCTGGATCCGGGCGAGCAGCTCGCGCGGCGTGAAGGGCTTCGGCAAGTAGTCGTCGGCGCCCATCTCGAGGCCGATGATCCGGTCGAGCGGATCGCCGCGGGCGGTCAGCATGACGATCGGGATCGTCTCGCCCTGCGCGCGCAGCCGCCGGCAGATCGAGAGGCCGTCTTCGCCGGGCATCATGACGTCGAGCACGAGCACGTCGAAGCGCTCGCGCGCCAGCAGCTTCTCGAGCGGCCCGGCGCCGTCGACGGTACGGACGAGGCAGCCCTGGTCGGTCAGGTAGCGCTGCAGCAAGGCGCGCAGGTCGGCTTCGTCGTCGGCGACGAGCACGCGGGCCAGTGCGTCGTTCATCGATTCCCTCGCTGCAGTGACGGGCGAAGCGATCGTAGTCGCGCCACCCGCGCCGCCGCGCGGTCGAAACGATGACAAACGATGTCAGATCGCACGCGGCTGTCATCGGCGCTCACGAAGCGCGACCGTGCGGCAACGGTGCGTTCACGGCGGGCGGCGACAGTGGCTGATCGCTGCAGACGCAGCAGACCGGGACCGGTCATGAAGCCATCCTCCTTTCTCCATGCCGCTGGCGCTTTTCTTCTCGTCGCGTCGTTCGTGTCCGCCGATCCGGCCGATGCCGCCAGCCGCCGGGTGGTGAAGACCGACGGCCAGGGCGACACCACGACCGTCGGCGGCGCCGCGGTGCGCGGCCCGAACGGCGCGTCGGCGGTCCGGGCCGGCACCACCTTTGTCGACGCGGACGGGTCGGCAGCGCACCGGAGCGGCTTCGCTGCGCAGGGCGCGAAGGGCAGCGTGCAGAGCCAGGGCAGCGCGACACGCGCGGTCGGCGGCGGCGTGACGCAGAACCGCACCACGACGGCGACCAGCACCGCCACCGGCAACAGCGCCACGACCACGACTTCTTCCAACAACGGCACGGGCCGCACCCGGACGACGAGCTGCTTCGATGCCAGCGGTGCGACGATCCCCTGTCCCTCCAAACCCTGAGCGATCGACCGCTCGATTCCGCAGGAACCACGACCCATGAACATCGCCATCAAGACACCGATCGCCGGCCTCGCCATCGCCCTCGCCGCCTGCCTCGCCACCGCGCCCGTCTTCGCGCAGGCGAGCCGTGCCGGCCGAGGCGACATGGGCGAGAAACTGAAGGAGCGCTTCACCGCCGCCGACAAGGACGGCGACGGCAAGCTGACGAAGGACGAGGCTAAGGCCGGCATGCCGTTCGTCTACAAGCACTTCGAGGAAATCGACAAGGCGCACACGGGCGCCGTGACGATGGGCGACATCGCCGCCTACGCCAAGCAGATGCGCGGCGCCAAGCAGGCGGGCGGCTGAACCCATGGTGCCGACGGCGCGTCTGCTCGGCTCCGGCGCCTTGCCCTGGCTGATCGCCCTGGCGCTGGTCGCCGTGGGCGCGGCGACGCTCGAAGGTCTCGTGCGCACATTCGTGCTGCGCCTGCCCTACGACTGGCGTGCCTGCGCGGCCTCGCTCGGCGGCGGCATCGGCCGGCGCGCCGTCGACGCGCTGGGCCTGTCGATCGCGGCGCCGCTGCTCGCGCTCGCCCATGCGCACCGCATCGCGACCGTCCCGCTGTCGACGCCGACCGCCGTCGCCGTGCTCTTCATCGGCCAGGAATTCTTCTACTACGTCTATCACCGCGCCGCGCACCGCGTGCGCTGGTTCTGGGCGACCCATTCGGTGCACCACTCGTCGAACGAACTCACCCTCGCCGCGGCGCTGCGCCTGGGCTGGACCGGCAAGCTCACCGGCACGGCGACCTTCTTCATGCCGCTGGTCTGGCTCGGCTTTCCGCCGCTCGCCGTCGGTGCCGTCTTCGCGGCGAACCTGCTCTACCAGTTCTGGCTGCACGCGCCCTGGATCCCGCGTCTCGGGCCGCTCGAGTGGGTGCTCAACACGCCGACCCACCACAAGGTCCACCATGCGTCGAACCCCGAGTATCTCGACTGCAACTACGGCGGCGTGCTGATCGTCTTCGACCGCCTGTTCGGCACCTTCCGAGACCTGCGCGACGACGTGCCGTTGCGCTACGGCCTGACGACACCGCTTCTCAGCCACAACCCGTTGCGCATTGCCCTGCAGGGATGGATCGGCCTGGCGCGCGACCTCGGTCGGGCGCGGGGTCCGCTCGATGCGCTGGCGATCGTGTTCGGCCCACCCGACCGTCCCCTGCAGCCGCGCGCGGCGCCCGCCACGACATCCCGCCTGGAGACGCTTCGATGACTTCGACGATCGACCGCCCTTGCATGAGCCAGCCAGCCGCATCGCACGCGCTTCGACGGCGGGCCGCGCGCTGCGCCGCTGCCTTCGCCCTCGGCTCCTTGCTGGCGGCCTGCGGTGGCGGCGGCAGCGACTCCGGCACGACCGGCGGCAGCGGCAGCACGCCGCCGCCCGGCGCCCCGACCAGCGCCGTCCGCGCCGCCGCAGCCACGACCACCTCGCAAAGCAGCAGCAACGCCTGCGCGCCGATCCAGCCGTTCTACTGGGAGATCGGCGATCGGACCGCGGACCTGGTCTCCGGCTCGGTCGCCAGCGCCGGTTCGTCGACCGTGATCACGTCGACCACGCCGATGAGCATCGCTTCGGCATCGAAGTGGGTCTACGCGACCTATTTCGTGCAACGGCAGAGCGGCATCCTCAGCGATGCCGACATCAAGTTCATGACCTTCACCAGCGGCTACACCGACTTCTCGCAGTGCAGCCAGGGCCAGACCGTGCAGCAGTGCGTGAACAGCGACAACAACAACGTCTATGCGCCAGCCGCCGACGGCAAGTTCTCGTACGGCGGCGGCCACATGGAAAAGCACGCCAGCCTCAACGGCCTGGGCCCGCTCGCCAACGCGCCGCTGGCCGCCGAGATCATGTCGCAGATCGGCAGCGACGCCGCCATCGCCTACTCGCAACCGCTGCTCGCGGGCGGTATCGTCACCACGGCCGATCACTACGCGGTTCTCCTGCGTGGCATCCTCGCGGGGACCATGAAGATGCACGACGCGCTCGGCACGCACGCGGTCTGCACCAATCCGCAGACCTGCCCGACGGCGCTCGCCACGCCGATCCCGCAGACCGTGAGCTGGCACTATTCCATCGGTCACTGGGTCGAGGACGACCCTGTCACGGGCGATGGTGCGTTCAGCAGCGCCGGTGCGTTCGGCTTCTATCCGTGGATCGATGCCGGCAAGACGACCTACGGCATCATCGCCCGCACATCCGGCGCCGGCAGCGGCTTCGATTCCGCCCAGTGCGGCGCCCTGATCCGCAAGGCCTGGGCAACGGGAACCGCGCAATAGCGCTCGGAAGGTCAACACGATGTCGACATTTCGTCACCTCGCGTCGGCCATGCTCACGGTGGTCGCCGTGGCGGCGACCACCGTCGCGACGGCGCAGCCTGCCGGCCCGGCGGCCCCGCCGATGACCGCGGCGCAACCGGCATCGACGAGCACGCTGGCGTCGGGCGTGCGCAAGCTGGCCGACATTCCCTACGGCAGCGCCCCGCGGCAGAAAATCGATGTCTACCTGCCGCCCGCGGGCTCCGCACTCCCCGGCGGCTCGCCGGTCCTCGTGATGGTCCACGGCGGCGCCTGGATGTTCGGCGACAAGAAGGCCGCCAATGTCGTCGACGGCAAGGTCGCGCACTGGGCCGCCCACGGCTGGATCTTCGTCTCCGTCAACAACCGCCTCTCTCCCCAGGCAGACCCGGTGGCGCAGGCCGGCGACGTCGCCGCCGCGATCGCCCTGGTGCAGCGCCAGGCGTCCGGCTGGGGTGGCGACGCTTCGCGGCTGGTGCTCATGGGCCACTCCGCGGGCGCGCATCTCGTCGCCCTGCTGGCCGCCTCGCCGTCGCTGGCGCGCCAGGGCGGCGCCGCACCATGGGCCGGGACCGTCGTCCTCGACAGCGCGGCGATCGACCTGTCGCCATTGATGCAGCGGCGTCATGCCGGCTTCTACGACCGCGTCTTCGGCGCCGATCCGGCCGTCTGGCGCGCCGCGTCGCCGACCGATCGTCTCGAGCCGGGCGGGGCGCCGATGCTGCTCATCTGCT
>CAZZVH010000148.1:0-8332 GCA_964657365.1 uncultured Burkholderiaceae bacterium | reverse complement strand
GTGCCGTACTCCTCGCCGCCGAAGACGATCGTCGGCGTGCCTTCGGCCATGTACTTCATCGCCGCGTCGTAGATGAACATCTTCTCGCCCGCGACGGCTTGTCCGTCGCTTCTCGATTTCGGCTGGAACAGCGTCACGCCGCCTTCCTCGCGCGAGCCGCTCGCGTCGGCCGGGATCATCAGGTTCTTGATGCGCACGTTGGCGAAGGTGCCGCGCATCATCACGTCGTGGTTGCCGCGGCGTGAGCCGTAGGAGTTGAAGTCGGCCTTGACGACGCCGTTCTCCTTCAGCCAGATGCCGGCGGGAGACGCTTCCTTGATCGCGCCGGCGGGAGAAATGTGGTCGGTGGTGATCGAGTCGCCGAACAGGCCCATCGCGCGTGCGCCCTTGACGCCGATCTCGGCCGCGTGCGGCTCCATCTCGAAGCCGTCGAAGAACGGCGGCTTGGCGATGTAGGTGGAATCGGGCCAGCTGTAGACCTGCCCCTGCACGCCCTTGATCCTGGTCCAGAGGGGGCCCGGCTCGCTCGCCACCTTGTCGTAGTTGGCCTTGAAGGCCTTGCCGTTCATGGCGAACTTCATCAATGCGGCGATCTCGTCGCTGGTCGGCCAGATGTCGCCGAGATAGATGTCCTTGCCGCCCTTGCCCTTGCCGACCGGCTCGGTCATCAGGTCGCGCAGGACGGTGCCGGCGATCGCGTAGGCGACGACCAGCGGCGGGCTGGCCAGGAAGTTGGCCTTCAGGTTCGGGTGGATGCGGGCCTCGAAGTTCCGGTTGCCGGACAGCACGGCGGCGCAGACCAGGTCGTTCTTCGTGATGGCGTCGTTCAGCTCGGGCGTCAGGTCGCCGGCGTTGCCGATGCAGGTGGTGCAGCCGTAGGCGGCGACGTTGAAGCCGAGCTTCTCGAGGTAGGGGAGCAGGCCGGCCTTGGTGAGGTATTCGGTGACGATGCGCGAGCCGGGCGCCAGCGAGGTCTTGATGTGCGGCGCCACCGTCAGGCCGGCCTCGACCGCCTTCTTCGCCAGCAGGCCGGCGGCCAGCAGCACGCTCGGGTTCGAGGTGTTGGTGCACGACGTGATCGCGGCGATCAGCACGTCGCCGTTGCCGACGGTCGTGTCGCCGAGCGCGGGCTGCTCCGGCTCGGCCTCGTGCAGCGCCGCGGCCAGCGTCGGCTTGTTGGCGGCCATCTCTTCCACGAAACGCGGCGCGCCCGGCTTGACCGACGGCGTCGTCGGCACCTTGCCGTCGGCGACGAGCGTGCGCGCGTCGTGGGCGCGGACGAGATAGCGGGTATGCAGCTTCTCGCCGGGCTGGTTGAAGCCGTTCTCGGTGGGCGGCTTGCCCCACAGCGAGGTGAACTGCTGCTTCACGTTGCCGAGCTCGATCCGGTCCTGCGGGCGCTTGGGGCCGGCCAGGTTCGGCGTCACGCTGCCGAGGTCGAGTGAGACGACCTTGGTGAAATCGATCTGCCCCGCACGCGGGATGCCGTACATGCCCTGGGCCTTGAAGTAGGCCTGGAAGAACTCGATCTCGCTCTTCGTCCTGCCCGTGCCCTCGAAGTAGTCGATGGTCTTGTCGTCGACCGGGAAGAAGCCCATGGTGGCGCCGTATTCGGGCGCCATGTTGGCCAGGGTGGCGCGGTCGGGCACCGAGAGGCTGGCGACGCCGTCGCCGAAGAACTCCACGAACTTGCCGACCACCTTCTCCTTGCGCAGGATCTCGGTGACGGCGAGCACGAGGTCGGTCGCGGTGAGGCCTTCGCGCAGCTTGCCGGTGAATTCGAAGCCGACCACGTCGGGCATCAGGAAGTACACCGGCTGGCCGAGCATGGCGGCCTCGGCCTCGATGCCGCCGACGCCCCAGCCGACCACGCCGATGCCGTTGATCATCGTCGTGTGGCTGTCGGTGCCGACCAGCGAATCGGGGTAGTAGACGGTCGGCTCGCCCTTCTTGGCGGCCTTCTTGAAGACGCCGCGCGCCAGGTACTCGAGGTTGACCTGGTGGACGATGCCGAAGCCCGGCGGCACGACGCCGAACGTGTCGAACGCCTGCATGCCCCACTTCATGAACTGGTAGCGCTCCAGGTTGCGCTTGAACTCCAGCTTCATGTTGAGGTCGAGCGCCTTCTTCGTGCCGAAGTAGTCGATCATGATCGAGTGGTCGACGACGAGATCGACCGGCACCAGCGGCTCGATCGTCTTCGCGTCCTTGCCCATCTCGTCGGCGACGTTGCGCATCGCGGCCAGGTCGGCCAGCAGCGGTACGCCGGTGAAGTCCTGCAGGACGACGCGCGAGACCACGAACGGCACTTCGTCGAGGCGCGGCGCGTTCGGCTTCCAGTGGGCGAGCTCGACCACGTGCTCCGGCAGCACCTTCTTGCCGTCGCAGTTGCGCAGCACCGACTCGAGAACGATGCGGATCGAGATCGGCAAGCGGGCGATCTCGGGATACTGCTTCGTCAGCGCCGGCAGCGAGTAGAACGATCCCTCCTTGCCGGATGCCGTCTTGAACGTCTTCAGGGTGGAAGCGAAAGCGTGGGCCATGTCGTACCTCGTGTGGATCGTGTGCGTTGAAAGTCGAGTCGCGTCTCAGGCGGCCTTGGGCACGATGACCTTGAGACCCTTGAAATAGTCGCGAAAGAAACCGGCGTCCCGCGTGATCAGCCCCTTGCATTGCAGGAGGGCGTGCGCGCCGATCAGGAAATCAGGAACGGTGCGCGACGAGAAGAGCTTCTTCCCGTCCGCCTTCAGCCGCTGCTTGTAGCGACGCTGCATCTCGCCGGCGCGAACGGCCGAGCGCACCTCGGTGGCGAGGTAGGCGATGCCCGCCTCCTCGAGCACGTCGAACAGCTCCGCGCCGAAGCCGAGGCCGGCGACCACCTCGCTGACGACGACGTCGCAGACGACCACCGGCCCGCGCGTGAGCGCCTGGCGCAGGCTGTCTTCCGAGGCCTCGGCCCGCACGTCGCCGCCGAGCAGGTCGATCAGCACGGAGGAGTCGATGGCGATCATCGGCTCAGGGGTCGACCGGATCGCCGGGCGCGCGGCCGCGCAGGTCGCGCATCACGTCGTCGGTGCTGACGCCGGGCGGCAGCTTGAAGCGGCCGCGCAGGCGCGAGATGGCGTCTTCGACGTTCTTGCGCAGGATGATCGTGCCGCCGCTGAGCTCGACCTTCAGCTGGGTGCCCTTGGTGAGGCCGAGCGCGTCGCGCACGGCCTTCGGCAGGGTGATCTGGCCGCGTTCGGCAACGGTCGCTTCCATGGCTTGGCCTCGTTTCGGTATGCATGGATCATACATACTTTCCGATGCATATTCTCGCGATTCAGGCATGCGTCGCCGCGAAATCCTTCATGTAGGCGACGAGTGCGCGCACGCCCTCGATCGGCATCGCGTTGTAGATCGACGCGCGCATCCCGCCGACGATGCGGTGCCCCTTCAGCGCCAGCAGGCCGGCCGCCTTCGCACCCTCCAGGAACGACGCGTCGAGCGCGGCCTCCGGCAGGTGGAAGGCGACGTTCATGATCGAGCGGTCGAGCTTCGCGATCCGGTTGACGTAGAAGCCGCTCTCGTCGATCGTCTCGTAAAGCAGCGCGGCCTTCGCCCGGTTCAGCGTTTCCATCGCTTCCAGGCCGCCCTGGGCCTTGATCCACCGGAACACCAGTCCGGCCATGTAGATGGCGTAGGTCGGCGGCGTGTTGATCATCGAGTTGTTGGCGGCCTGCACGGTGTAGTCGAACGCCTGCGGCGTCGTCGCCATCGCGCCGCCGAGCAGGTCGTCGCGGACGATCACCAGGGTCAGGCCGGCCGGGCCGATGTTCTTCTGCGCGCCGCCGTAGATCAGGCCGTAGCGCGCCACGTCGATCGGGCGCGACAGGATGTTCGACGACATGTCGGCCACGAGCGGCACCTCGCCGGTGTCGGGCGTCCAGTGGTATTCGAGGCCGCCGATGGTCTCGTTCGAGCAGATGTGGAGGTAGGCCGCGGCCGGGTCCATCGACCATTCGGTCTGCGGCGGGATCGCGGTGAAGCCGTTGCCCTCGGCGCTGGCGGCGACATGCACCGTGGCGAAATGAGCCGCCTCGGCCATCGAGCGCTTCGACCAGTCGCCGGTGTTGACGTAGTCGGCCGAGGTGCGGCCGCGCATCAGGTTCATCGGCACGATCGCGTTCTGGCCGATCGCGCCGCCCTGCAGGAACAGGACCTTGTAGTTGGCTGGAATCGCCAGCAGCGAGCGCAGGTCGGCCTCGGCTTCGGCCTGGATCGACATGAATTCCTTGCCGCGGTGGCTCATCTCCATCACCGACACGCCGGAGCCGTGCCAGTCGAGCATCTCGGCGGCGGCCTCGCGAAGCACCGGCTCGGGCAGGGCGGCGGGCCCGGGACTGAAATTGAAGGGTCGCGTCATCGGAGCGGATTATCGAGCGCGGGGCCAGCACGCGACACGGCGCGACGCGGTCTTTGCGCAGCACCACGAAAAACGCGCCCGGCGGGGCGCGTTTCGGCAGCGGGGAGGGATCGGCTCAGGAAGAAGCCGATGCCGACGCCGCTTCCTTGGCTGCCTTGGCCGCCTGGATCAGCTCGCGCTGCTTCGGGCTGACGCAGTCGTCGACGATGCGGTGGCCGGTCTTGACGTTGAGCAGCATCGACTTGCTGGCGATCTGCACCATCAGCGTCTCGCCGCGCACGTCCTCGAGCCGGATCGCGCCGGTCGACGAGAGCACCGGCTTCATCAACCAGCCGCCCTGCTTGGCCTTGACGTCGACATAGGCCGAGTACTTGACGCTCTGGACGATCTCGATGTTCTGGCTGAACTCGCACTCGTAGCGGCCGGTGTAGACCATCTCGGCGGCGCTCACCTGATCGGGCGTCGCGTCGGGAACGATGACTTCCACGGTGGGCGATTTCTTGACCGTGCGCACCGCTGGCGCTTTCGCCACGGCCTTGGCAGCGGGCTTCGTCGCGGGCGGCGTGGCGGTCGTCTGCGCGCCGGCGGGCAAGGCGATGGCTGCGGCCAGCGCGAACGACAGGGCCGCGGTGACGGCAGTAGTGAAGGCGGGGCTGGATGACATCGGTGAACCTCCGTGCGCAGGGCTTGGCGCGTGATTGTGGTTCAGCGGGTTTGGCGAGGCAGCGCGTCTTACCCGCGGTTACGGGGTTGCGGGACTTGCGTCACACGGCACCCGGTCACGCGGCGCCGGGAACCCCGGGTGCGGTGAAAAAACGACGCTCCACGGCGGCGGGCAAGGCGGTGCCGGTCTGCCTTGCCCGCTCCAGGACGCGCCAGAAGTAGCGGTAGCTCGCGCGGTCGTGCAGCGTGCCGCCCTGGCGGATCGGCGCCCAGCCGGCATCGGCGGCGGCGTCGATGATGGCGATCGCCTCGTCGAGCTCGCGCGGCTCCGGCGCGAACGCGGCGACGATCGGCCGGATCTGGCTCGGGTGGATGCTCCACATGCGGGTGAAGCCGAACTCCCGGACCGCCCGTCGCGCTGCCGCCGCGACGATCGCCGTGTCGGTGAACTCGGTGACGACGCAGTGCGACGGCACCTTCGCGAAGGCATGGCAGGCAGCCGAGATCTCGAGCTTGGCGCGCACGACCAGCGGGTGCGAGAACTGGCCCTCCGCGCTCATCGCCGAGGCGGGGATCGCACCGCGATGGGCCGAGACGAAATCCATCAGCCCGAACGAGAGCGAGCCGATGCGCGGGTGCGCGGCGATCGCCGCGACGTCGCGCAGCCCGGCGTGCGTCTCGATCAGTGCGTGCAGCGGGATGACGCGGCCCGGCGACGCGGCGTCGATCGCCTCCGCCGCCAGTTGCACGTCGGCGGCGCGCTCGACCTTCGGCAGCATCACATAGGCGAGCCGGCTGCCGGCCGCGCCGACGATGGTGGCGATGTCGGCGTCGAACGACGGATGACTGACGGGATGGACGCGCACGCCGCAGCGGCCGAACACGTTGCGCACCGACATCGCCATCGCGGCGACGAGATGCGCGTGCTCGACCTCGCCGCCGACCGGTGCGCCGTCCTCGCAGTCGAGCGTGACGTCGAAGACCGGGCCGAGCTCGGCCTGCAGCGCCAGGCTCTTGACCATCCGCGCCTCGACACCGGCGTAGTGGTCGCAGACGGGCAGCGCTTCGGCAGCGTCGCCGGCGTCGAAGAGAAAGCTGCCCGGCGCCGACACGCTCAGAGCAGGTGCTTGACGCCGTCCTGCTCGTCCTGCAGCTCCTTCAGCGTCAGGTTGATGCGCTCCTGGCTGAAGGTGTCGATGACGAGCCCCTCGACGAGCTTCCATTCGCCGTTCTCGGTGGTCACCGGAAAGCCGAACATGGTGTCCTTCGGAATGCCGTACTGGCCGTCGGAGGCGATGCCCATGGTCACCCACTTGCCGTGGGAGCCGAGCGCCCAGTCGTGCATGTGATCGATCGCGGCGTTGGCCGCCGATGCCGCCGACGACAGGCCACGCGCCTCGATGATCGCCGCGCCGCGCTTGCCGACGGTCGGCAGGAAGACGTCCTTGTTCCAGGCGTCGTCGTTGATCAGCGGCTTCACCGGCTGGCCGTCGATGGTCGCGAACCGGTAGTCGGCGTACATGGTCGGCGAGTGGTTGCCCCAGACGACCAGCTTCTCGATCGACGCCACCGGCTTGCCGGTCTTGGCCGCGATCTGGCTGGCGGCGCGGTTGTGGTCGAGGCGCAGCATCGCCGTGAAGTTCTTGCGCGGCAGGCTCGGCGCGCTCTTCATGGCGATGTAGGCGTTGGTGTTGGCCGGGTTGCCGACCACCAGCACCTTGACGTTGCGGCTGGCCACCTTGTCGAGCGCCTTGCCCTGGGCCGTGAAGATCTGCGCATTGGCGGAGAGCAGGTCCTTGCGCTCCATGCCGGGGCCACGCGGCCGGGCGCCGACCAGCAGCGCGTAGTCGGCGTCCTTGAAGGCGGTCATCGGGTCGCCGTGGGCGGTCATGCCGGCGAGCAGCGGGAAGGCGCAGTCGTCGAGCTCCATCATGACGCCGGTGAGCGCCTTCTGGGCCTTCTCGTCGGGGATCTCGAGCAGCTGCAGGATGACCGGCTGGTCCTTGCCGAGCATCTCGCCGGAGGCGATCCGGAACAGCAGGGCGTATCCGATCTGGCCGGCTGCGCCTGTGACGGCGACGCGAACGGGGGGCTTGCTCATGAAAACTCCGAGGCTGGTGAGGTTGGAACGGGGATGGGCGGGCGAAGCGTCGCGAGCCCGGTTAAAGTCTGTTGCGTTGCAATAAAATCGGTCGGCTGCGCGGTGGCTGGGCGCTCGAGAACAAAAGGTCGGACATGGTCACGTCGCTGAAGGAACAACCGCTCAAGAAGCCGCCCGAATACCGCAACATCCACGTCACCCAGCTCACATCGTATCGCTTGCCGGCGGCAGGCTGGGTCTCGATCCTGCACCGGATCAGCGGCGCGGTGATGTTTTTGCTGCTTCCCTTCGCGATCTGGATGTTCGACACCAGCCTGACGTCCGAGGGCAGCTACGACGAGTTCACCAGCGTGTTCTCGTACGGCTTCGGCGTCGTGCCGGGCTGGTTCGTGAAGCTCGTCGCCTTCGGCCTGCTCTGGGCCTACCTGCTGCACTTCTGCGCCGGCCTGCGCCATCTCTGGATGGACGCCACCCACGCCGTCGGCCTCGAATTCGGTCGCATCTCCGCCTGGGCCGCGATCGGCGTCAGCACGGTGCTCGCCCTGGCGCTCGGCGCCAAGCTCTTCTCGCTCTACTAGGCCTCGATGTCCACCACCTTCGGATCGAAACGGCTCGTCGTCGGCGCGCACTACGGGTTGCGCGACTGGCTCTCCCAGCGCTTCACCGCGGTGATCATGGCGCTCTTCACGATCGCCGTCGTCGTGCAGGTGCTCATGCCCGGCCCGGTCGACTACTACAAGTGGTCGGCGATCTTCTCGCACCAGTGGATGAAGGTGCTGACCTTCGTCACCGTCGTGTCGATGCTCTGGCACGTCTGGGTCGGCATGCGCGACATCTGGATGGACTACATCAAGCCGGTCGGCATCCGCCTCGGCCTCGAAGTGCTGACGATCGTCTGGCTGGTCGGCTGCGCCGGCTGGGCCATCCAGGTTCTGTGGAGACTGTGATGCAAGGCCCCGCGATCGCTTCCTCTTCCCTGCCCACGCGGCGCTTCGACGTCGTCATCGTCGGCGCCGGCGGTTCCGGCATGCGTGCCTCGCTGCAGCTGGCGCGTGCAGGCCTCAATGTCGCCGTGCTCTCGAAGGTGTTCCCGACGCGCTCGCACACCGTCGCGGCGCAGGGCGGCATCGGCGCGTCGCTCGGCAACATGAGCGAGGACAACT
>CAZZVH010000147.1:0-8344 GCA_964657365.1 uncultured Burkholderiaceae bacterium | reverse complement strand
TGCCTGCGTCCGCGGCGAAGCTGCCGCGACCGCGACGTCGACCGGGCCGGCTGCGAAGCCGAAGCGACCGCCGATGTAGCGACCCTGGTTGCTGGTCTGGCCGGCTTGCGCCCCCGTGCCCAGAACGCCGGTCGTGGTGTTGGTGCCGGTGTAGCCACCGTCAGCCGCCGCGACGTTCACCTGGCCGTAGAAGCCGCCGATGTTCGCCGGCAGGTAGTAGCCGATGTTGTTGTCGGCACGCACGTCGGTCGACGAGGCGAGCTGCTGGATGTTTTCGGAGTTACCCAGTCCGACCGTACCCCACGCGTCGAAAATGGTCTGGTTCCAGAAGGTCGGCGTGTAGTCACGGCCCAGGCGCAGTTCACCTGCGTTGCTGAACAGGCTGACGGTCGCACGACGGCTCCAGAACTTGCCCGAGCCCGTGCCGCTCTGGCCGGCACCGATGTCGCCGGTTCCGGCATTCAGGCTGGCCAAGAGCAGGAAGCCCGCCTTGAGGCCGCCGCCGAGGTCTTCGATGCCCTTGATGCCGAGCTGGCTGCTGTTGAGGCCATCGCGACCCATGCTGAGACGCTTGGTCGAGCCGTCATCCTTGACATAACGCCCGTTGACGTCGACCGTGCCGTACATGGTGACGGACGACTGCGCCGACGCGACGCCGGCAAAAGCGCCCAGTACCGCGAGAGCGAGCAGAGATTTTTTCATTGCGACTATCTCCTAGGTTGAACAAGAGGTCCCGATCACCGAAAACCCGCGCTGGAGCAAGATCAGGCACAACCCCCTTTGCGGAAGTTGTACGTATTGCACCAGAGGGACCCCTCCCTGCAAAGCCTCGGCGGCCAAAAAAAGGGCTTATGTTGTCTTGGCACAACGAGGATTTCGCCAGATGCTTCCGGGCTGTCGCGGGTATCCTCCGGCCATGAAAACCCGAGTGCGGATGAGCCCGTTGGACCGGGCGTTGAGTGTCGTCGATGTGTCTCTGCGAGCGCTGACCAGCACGCCCACGGCGGCGCGTGCGCGCCCGGTGCCGACCGGGTCGGCGCCGGCACTGGACGACGACGAGAGGCAGCTGTCCGGCGCGCTGATGCGCGTCAACCACGTCGGCGAGGTCTGCGCCCAGGCCTTGTACAGCGCCCAGGCGCTCTCCACGCCGAACACGGCCTTGCGCCAGCAGTTCGAGGAAGCCGCCGCCGAGGAAACCGATCATCTCGCATGGACCGCCGAGCGCCTGAAGGAGCTCGGTGCACGGCCGAGCCTGCTCAATCCGGTCTGGTACGCGGGTGCGTTCGTGATGGGTCTGGCCGCGGGTCGGGCCAGCGACGCGGCCGGGCTCGGCTTCGTGGTCGAGACCGAGCGGCAGGTCGAGCGCCACCTCGCCCGGCATCTCGAGCGCTTGCCGGTCGACGATCTCCCGTCGCGCGCCATCGTCCGGCAGATGCGCGACGACGAAGCCGCCCACGCCCTGGCGGCCGAGCGCGCGGGGGCGTCACGCGCCGCCTGGCCGCTGCGCCTGGCGATGCGGGCGGCGGCCCGGGTGATGACGACGACGGCTCATGTCGTGTGAACGCCGGCCGATTCGCCGGCGCTGTCGTGCAGTTCGAAGCTCGTGACGATCTCGGCCGTCTTGGCCAGCATGATCGTGGCCGAACAGTACTTGTCGTGCGAGAGCGCGATGGCACGCTCCACGGCGTCGGCGCTCAGGCCGCGGCCAGTGACGATGAAATGCAGGCCGATCTTCGTGAACACCTTCGGATCGCGTTCCGCCCGCTCCGCCGTCACCCGCACCCGACAGCCCCGGACATCGTGGCGGCCGCGCTTCAGGATCAACACCACGTCGTAAGCCGTGCATGCGCCGGTGCCGGCGAGCACCGTTTCCATCGGCCGGGGCGCGAGATTGCGGCCACCGCCGTCCGCGGCGCCGTCCATCGCGAGCAGGTGTCCACTGCCGGTCTCGGCGGAGAACGCCATGCCGTTGGCCGGCATCCAGTCGATCGTGCATTCCATGGAATTCCCTCGTCGAACATAACGGAGCGGTGCGATATTGCACTGCAACAAAAAAGGCCATACACTCGTTTTCAACCGCTGATGCAGAGGCCGCTTCGAGCGCCGCGTCAACGCGAACCGATTGTCTCCTCCACCTCCTCCATTGGTGGATTCAGCCCAGGGCAGCGATGCCCTGGGCTTTTTTACTGACGCGGCGCCCTTGCAACCCAAGCCCGATCCCGATCCCGCGCGCCTGCCCTTGCCGCCGTTGGCGGGCTACCTGCAGAAGATCCTCACGGCGCGCGTCTACGACGTCGCCATCGAGTCGGCGCTCGACGACGCGCCGCGCCTGTCGGCCCGGCTCGGCAACCGCGTCCTGTTCAAGCGCGAGGACACGCAGCCGGTCTTCAGCTTCAAGCTGCGCGGCGCGTACAACAAGATGGCGCATCTCCCGGCCGAGGCGCTGGCGCGTGGCGTGATCTGCGCTTCGGCGGGCAACCACGCACAAGGCGTCGCGCTCGCGGCCAGTAAGCTCGGCTGCCAGGCGATCGTGGTCATGCCGACGACCACGCCTTCGCTCAAGGTCGACGCGGTCCGGGCATTCGGGGGCGAGGTCGTCCTGCACGGCGACAGCTACACGGATGCCTACGAGCGCGCGCTGGAACTCGAGACCGCGCGCGGCCTCACCTTCGTGCATCCCTTCGACGACCCCGACGTGATCGCCGGCCAGGGCACGATCGCGATGGAGATCCTGCGCCAGCACCCCGGCCGCATCGACGCGATCTTCGTCGCCGTCGGCGGCGGCGGCCTGGTCTCGGGCATCGCCGCCTACGTCAAGGCGGTGCGGCCCGAGGTGCGCATCGTCGGCGTCCAGATGAACGACTCCGATGCGATGCTGCGCTCGGTCCGGGCCGGGCGCCGCGTTCGCCTGAAGGACGTCGGCCTGTTCTCGGACGGCACCGCCGTGCGCATGGTCGGCGTCGAGACGTTCCGACTCGCCCGCCGGCTCGTCGACGAGTGGGTGATCGTCGACAGCGATGCGACGTGCGCGGCGATCAAGGACGTCTTCGAGGACACCCGCAGCATCCTCGAGCCCGCAGGAGCGCTGGGCGTGGCGGCGATCAAGCAGTACGCGCAGACGCACCGCACAGTCGGCGAGACCTACGTCGCGATCACGTGCGGGGCCAACATGAATTTCGACCGCCTCCGCTTCGTCGCCGAGCGTGCCGAAGTGGGCGAGGAACGCGAGGCGATCTTCGCCGTGACGATCCCGGAAGAGCGCGGCAGCTTCCGGCGCTTCTGCGCCCTGATCGGGCCGCGCGCGGTCACTGAATTCAACTACCGGATCGCCGATGCGAGCGTGGCCCATGTCTTCGTCGGCATCGCCACCGTCGACCGCGCCGAATCGGCGCGCCTCGCCGCCCATTTCGAGGCGCACGGCTTCGCCACGCTCGACCTCACCGGCGACGATCTCGCCAAGGAGCACGTGCGGCACATGGTCGGTGGCCGCAGCGCCCTGGCACGGGACGAGCGTCTGTATCGGTTCGTGTTTCCGGAGCGGCCCGGAGCGCTGATGCGCTTCCTCTCGAGCATGCCCGAGGGCTGGAACATCAGCCTGTTCCACTATCGGAACCAGGGCGCCGACCACGGCCGCATCCTCGTCGGCATCCAGGTGCCGCCGGCCGACGGCGCGGCGTTCGCGCGCTTCCTGACGTCGCTCGACTATCCGCACGCCGACGAGACCGCCAATCCGGCCTACCGACTCTTCCTGCAATGACGATGGGCGCCTGCGCGCCCGGTCACTGGTTGCGGAAGTTGTCCGGCGCGGGCTGGGCCCCGTTCGGCGCAGGCGGCGTGGACGCCGTGCCTGGCGGTTGCATGGCCGACGGCGTCGCCGGTGGCATGTTCATCGACGGCGCGTTCACCGGCGCCGGTGCGGCGGGCAACAGCGGCGCGGGCTGCGGCAACGGCCGCATGCCCGTGCCCGGCACCGGAAGCACGCCGGTCGCTGCCGCGATGGGCGGGGGCAGCTCGAGCAGCATGTGGCGGGAGCCCTTGTCGGAACCGAGCGAGGCGGTGCGCAGGCCGACCGACTGCAGCACCAGATCGTTGTCGAGACGGGCGCCGACCGCGTAGGCGCGGGCCGGCTTGCCGTCGACCGCGATCAGCGCCAGGCCATAGGCGCCCGACCCTTCCGGCAACTGGGACTTCGGCGCCATGACGCCGATCAGCCGATAGCGGGACGGCGCGGCCGCCTTCTCCTCGGCGCGTGCGACGAGCGGGGCGCCGAACAACCGGCTGAGATCGCCCCGCACCGGCGCCGAGCGGTCGACGGCGACGGCATGCGCCGGCGCCTGCGGCGCGTGCACGGCGAAGCGCAGGATCCAGAACATCGCCGTCGCGGCGACGAGCAACCAGACCACGAATGCCGACAGGCGGGCGAACATGCGGCGATTATCATCGAGCGCCTTCGCCGGGACGGCGAGCCAACGGTAGAACTCCACGATGCCCATGTCGACAATGCGCCTGCGAGTGCAAGCGCGCCACAGGTGCGGATCCCGGCACGCGCGCCTCGGCCGCGGCTTCACGCTGATCGAGCTGATGGTCGTGCTCGTCATCATCGGCGTGCTGGCCGCGCTGATCGTTCCGAACATGCTCGACCGCGCCGACGACGCGCGCGTCACGGCCGCTCGGACCGACGTCAACAACCTGATGCAGGCGCTCAAGCTCTACAAGCTCGACAACCTGCGCTACCCGAGCGGCGACCAGGGCCTGCAGGCGCTGGTCGTCAAGCCGACGACGGGCACGATCCCGCCGAACTGGCGTCCCTACCTCGACAAGCTGCCGAGCGATCCGTGGGCGCACCCGTACCAGTACGCGAATCCCGGGCTGAAGGGCGAGATCGACGTCTACAGCTTCGGTGCCGACGGCGTCGTCGGCGGCGAAGGCAGGAATGCGGATATCGGCTCCTGGCAGTGACCCGCGCCGCCCGCGCGGAGGGCGGCAGCCCGGCTTCACGCTGATCGAGCTGATCGTCGTCGTCGCGCTGGTCGCGATCGCCACGGCGGTCGCCAGCCTGTCGCTGCGCGATCCGTCGGCGTCGCGGCTGGAACAGGAAGCGGCGCGGCTGGCCGCGTTGCTGGAGTCGGCCCGTGCCGAGGCCCGCAGCACCGGCATCGCCGCGCGCTGGGAGCCGTTGTCGGAGCAACCCGACGGTGCCGGCTTCCGCTTCGTCGGCCTGCCACCGGGCGACGCGCTGCCCACCCACTGGCTGCAGAGCGGCACCGCGGCGCAGGTCATCGGCTCGACCGCCGTCATGCTGGGGCCCGAGCCCATGATCGGCGAGCAGAAGATCGTGCTCAGCCTGCAGGACCAGCGGCTGACGCTTGCCACCGACGGGGTCGGCCCGTTCGTGGTCACCGACGGGACCGCTCCGCAGTGAACGTCCGGCGGGTCGGTGGCTTCACCCTCATCGAGGTGCTCGTCGCCCTGGCCATCGTCGCGATCACGGTCGGCGCCGGCATCCGGGCCTCGGGCGCGCTGACGAACAGCACGGCGCGGCTCGCCGAGGTGACTTCGGCCCAGTGGTGCGCCGACAACCGGCTGACCGGGCTGAAGCTCGCCCACCAGTTCCCCGACATCGGCACCGGCGACTTCAGCTGCGACGAGCTCGGACGGACTTTCTCCGGCAAGCTCACCGTCAAGACGACGCCGAACCCGAACTTCCGACGCGTCGACGCGACCGTGCTCGACGAGAACGGCGTGCCGATCCTGGCCCTGTCGACAGTGGTGGGCCGCTGATGACGCGACGCGCCTCCCGTCCACGGGGCTTCACGCTCATCGAGGTGCTGGTGGCGCTGGTCGTGATGGCGATCATGTCGCTGATGGCCTGGCAGGGCGTCGACGGCATCGTCCGTTCGCGCGATTCGAACCAGGTCCGCCTCGAGCAGACGCTCCGCCTGCAGACCGTGGTCTCGCAATGGGAGCAGGACCTCGCGGCGATCCAGGAAAGCTCCGCGGTGCCGGCGTTGAGCTGCGACGGCCAGTCGGTCCGGCTGACGCGCAGGACCGAGAACGGTCTCCAGGTCGTGATGTGGTCGCTCCGGCCCGACAACTCTGGGTCCACCTGGCAACGCTGGGCCGGCCCGGCCGTGACCACGATCTCGGCGCTGCAGGACAGCTGGCTGCGCACCCAGCAGTTCCAGGACAACGAGCCCGGCATGGTGCGCGCGTCGACCGGGCTCGACCAGTGGCAGGTCTACTTCTTCCAGGGCAACGCCTGGAGCAACTGCCAGTCGACCGGCAACGTCGTGCCGCTGCTGCCGACGGCCACGGCGACGACCACCACGGCCACCACCCCAGCCGTCGCGACGACGACGCCGGGGGTGGCCGCCAGCGGCGTCGCGGCCAGCGTCGGCACGACCAGGACCACGACCGGCGTCATCACGTCCGGCAGCCCCACCGCCATCGGAAGCAGCCAGCGGCAGTCGCTGCCGTCGGGGGTCCGCCTCGTCCTCACCTTCGCGCAGGGAAGCGGCCTCAACGGCAGCCTGCTGCGCGACACGCTGATCGCGCCATGACGACGACGCGCGGGTTCGGCAGGCTGCAGCGCCAATCGGGCGCCGCGTTGCTGACGGCCATGATCATCGTCGCGCTGATCGCCACGCTGGCGAGCTCGATGGTGTGGCAGCAATGGCGCGCCGTGCAGGTGGAAGCGGCGGAGCGCTCGCGGGCCCAATCGGCATGGATCCTGGCCGGCGCCCTCGACTGGGCCCGTCTCATCCTGCGCGAGGATGCGAAGGCAGATGCGAAAACCGGAAACGGCGACTACCTCGGGGAGCCCTGGGCAGTGCCGCTCGCCGAAGCCCGCCTCTCGACCTTCCTCGCCGCCGACGCGTCGAACACCGACGACGGCCCGGACGCCTTCCTGTCGGGCTCCATCACCGACGCGCAGGCCCGCTTCAACCTCACCAACCTGGCCAACGCCGGCAACGTCGATCCTGTCGAGCTGGCCGTGCTGCAACGCCTGTGCGAGTCGATCGGCGTCTCGGCCGACATCGCGACCCGCATCGCCAACGGCATGCGCGACGCCATGCCGGTCCCGATCGCGGCCGCCGGCGGCGCGGCGTCTTCCGCGCAGGCGACCAACCCGCCGTTGCTGCCGCGCTCGGCCAGCCAGCTCGGCTGGCTCGGCGTCGACGCGGAGGCGGTGCGCGCACTCGAGCCCTATGTCGTCGTCCTGCCGACGTCCACGCACGTCAACATCAACACCGCTTCCCGAGAGGTGATCGCCGCGGTGATCCCCGGGCTCGACCTGGCCACCGCCGAACGGATCGTCCAGGCGCGCACGCGCTCGCCGGTGAAGTCCGCAGGCGACCTCATCCAGCTGGTGCCGGGCCTGCAGACAGGGAGCCTGAACGACACCTCCTTCGGCTCCAGCTTCTTCGAGGTGCGGGGCCGGCTGCGGATCGGCGACATGGCGATCGAACAGCGCTCGCTGGTGCAGCGCCTGCCGAGCTTCGATGTCGTGGTGCTCCAGCGCGAACGCGTCTCGACCCGCGACGCGACCGGCCCATGAGGAAAACGAGAAGCAATTCTGCGAAGCCGCTACAACTGAAGCGTGTAAGTCCTTGATTGCGAAGGTTTTCATTGTGGTGCCGCATAAAATGCGGGTAGCCTCCGGCGCCCGCCCGTCCTGCGGCGCCGGCCCCAGCCCATGTCGACGATCGTCATCCAGCTTCCAGAGCACCACCGGCTGCGCGCCCAGGCGCTGAACCAGCCGTCGCCGGACATCGGGCGACGGCGCGAGTACGTGTACGTCACGAGCGACGACGGCATCGAGCACGAGGCGCAGGGAGAAGCAGCCGCCGCCCTGCTGCCGAAGCGCTCTGAGGTGATCGCCGTCGTGCGCGAGGCCGACGTCAGCTGGCACCGCATCAGCCTGCCCCGGGCACCTGCATCCCGGTTGCGCGCCGCGCTCGCCGGCGTGCTGGAGGAGGTGCTGCTGGACGATGCCGAGTCGGTGCATCTGGCGGTCGCACCGCTGGCTGTCGCCGGCCAGCCCGTCTGGGTCGCCGCGATCGACCGCGCCTGGCTGCAGGGCGAACTCGCCGCGCTCGAAAGCAGCCATGTCTTCGTCGACCGGATCGTGCCGATGGCCTGGCCCGACGATCCGCCGATCGGCCACTTCCACGTGCCGACGGCCGGCGACATCGATTCGCCGGGCAGCGTCGCCCTCACCTGGGCCCATGCCGACGGCGTCGCGACGATTCGCCTCGATGGCGGTCTCGCACGCGCCGTGCTGCCGTCGCCCCTGCCGCCCACCACGCGCTGGAGCGCGGCGCCGAACGCGTCGGCCGCGGCC
>CAZZVH010000146.1:0-8371 GCA_964657365.1 uncultured Burkholderiaceae bacterium | reverse complement strand
TCTACGGGACGGCGGTTGCGGGCGGCGGCTTTAATGACGGCACGGCGTTCCAGAATATCCATTCGAGGCATGGCCGCCCCGGCCCTTGGCTTGATCGCTTCGCTCTGCCTGGCCGCCGAGCCCGCCTACCCCTCGAAGCCGATCCGCTTCGTCGTCCCGTACACGGCCGGCGGCAACACCGACATGATCGCCAGGACGCTGGCGCTGAAGCTCACCGAGAGCATGGGCCAGCCGGTCGTCGTCGAGAACCGCGGCGGCGCCGCGACGCTCATCGGCACGGAAAACGTCGCCAAGTCGCCGGCCGACGGCTACGCGCTGTTGCTGGCAACGAGCACCACGCTCGCGATCAACCCGTATCTCTACAAGAAGCTGCCCTACGACGTGGCCAAGGACTTCACGCCGGTCATCCAGGTCGCACGCATCCCTCTGGTCCTGCTCGTCGCGCCCGGTTCGCCGATCAAGACGGCACAAGACCTCATCGCGCTGGCCAAGGCCAAGCCCGGCGAGCTCACCTATGCGACGGCCGGGCCGGGCAGCCCGTCCGACCTGGCGATGGAGCTCTTCCTCGCCACCACCGGAACGAAGATGACCGCAGTGCCCTACAAGGGTGGCGCGCCGGGCATCGTCGACGTGATCGCCGGCCACGTGACCATGATGTTCGACAACGCGAGCCTCAGCCAGGTGCGGAGCGGCAGGCTGCGCGCCGTGCTCCAGACCGGCGACCGTCGCATGCCGACGGCGCCGGAGATCCCGGCGGTCACCGAGCTCGGGTTGAAGCAGTGCGTGTTCTACCCGTGGCAGGGCGTCGTGGTGCCGGCCGGCACGCCACCGGCGGTCGTGGCTCGCCTGCACGACGAGCTCTTCAAGGCGCTGCAACAACCCGACGTTCGGTCGCGCATCACGGCCGATGGTGCAGAGATCAGCGCGGGCTCGTCGCGAGACTTCGCGGAGTACATCCACGTCGAGACCGAACGGCTCGGCAACGTCATGCGAGATGCTGGAGTGAAACCCGAATGAACCCGAGCGAGACGACCCCGCATCCCGTGATCGACATGCATTCGCACATGCTCAGCCGCGAATGGCTCGAGCTCTTCAAGGCGCACAAGGGGCCGCGCTTCACGATCGAGACAGTGCTGGGCGGCAAGGAGGTGATCCATGCCGACGGCGTGCCGTTCATGACGCCGCAGCCCCTGATGTTCGACTACCCCGGCCGCCTCAAGGCGATGGACGAGGCAGGCGTCGACATGGCCATCCTCTCGCTGACGGGACCCAACGTCTACTGGGGCGACGCCGAGGCCAGCAGCGCGGCCGCCCGCGCCATCAACGACAGCTTCGCCGAAGCCTGCGCGACCTGGCCCGATCGCCTGCGCTGGATGGCGTCGCTGCCGATGCAGTTCCCCGACGACGCGCTCATCGAGTTGCGGCGCACGGTCGACGCCGGAGCGATCGGCGTCATGGCGCTCGCCAACATCGGCGGCGCGCCGTGGACCGACAAGCTCTTCGCGCCCGTCTGGGCCGAGCTCGACAGGCTGGGCCTGCCGGTGTTCATGCACCCGACCGTCTGCTGCGGTGCCGACCAGATGGGCATCGGCGACTACCAGCTGAGCGCATCGGTGGGCTTTCCGTTCGATTCGACGATGGCCGTCGCCCGGATGATCTACGACGGTTTCTTCGATCGCTACCCGAACTTCAAGCTCATCGTCGCGCACGGCGGCGGCACGCTGCCTTTCCTGGCCGGCCGGCTCGACCGCATGTGGACGGTGATCCCGGCCTGCCGCGAGCACATCGCCAAGCCGCCGAGCGAGTACCTCAAGCGGATCTATGCCGACTCGGCGCTCTATACCTCGGAGGCCTTGCGCGACACGCTCGAATGCTTCGGCAACGAGCACGTGATGTACGGAACCGATTTTCCGCATGGGAACGCGGACATGGCGGGGTCGCTGGAGCGGATCGGGTTGCTGGCGCCGGAGGTGCGCGACGGCGTGCGCGGGCGCAACGCCAGGCGGCTGTTCCGGATTTGACTGGCCATCGCTGCCGATCGAGACGGAGCAGGGCCCGTCACGAGATCGAGGTCAGAGCGAAAAATCGGTTGCCCGAATCGTCTTTCCGAGCGCGTCGATAGTTTGCAGACCCTTCGCCAAAGAGCCTTGGCTGGTATGGACGGAGCTTGCACCCAGTACCAACGGATAGGGATGCATCTTCGCTGAGCCGACGAGGACACGCGCGTCTCGAGGTCCCGCGCCGAAATCGATCGAACCTTCCCTGGGTTCGAACTGGACGAGTTCTCGCAGCACCCGTTCGCCGTTGATCGTCGGACTTCCCTGAAAAGCGAAGGCCCACGCGACATCGTGCGTCGGCGGCGGGTCGTAGGTCCATTCGGCCCCGGCGGGCAGGGAAGCCACGAAGTAGTTCATGTCCTGATGGGCGTCGATGGCGCTTTCCAGGGGCTCGGGTCGCATGGGCAAGCGGCCGAGGAAGACCTGGAACGCGACGCCGTTTTCCGTCCCGGAAGGAACGCTCCCCGGAGCAACGTATCGCGAAGCGAGCGGGCCGTCTTCGACCCCCGGCGGCATGGGCACCCAGAGCTGAAAGCCGAAGACGTCGCCGTGACCTTGCAGGGCGCCCTGGTGCCACGCGCCTCCGCCCGCGTTCATCCACTCGAGCCCGCCGGCTTCGAGGATGCCCTCGTGCCCCGTCGTATCGATGTACTTGACGTCGGTGCCCGGCTGCCATGTCAGCGTGGCGATGCCCGAGTGCGGATGGATCGGAAAACCGAATCCCGGCTGCACGTGCGCGCTGAAAAAATCCAGGAAGACGAAAGGCTTGAGTTCGCCGCCGTTCGTCGCCGGGTCGATCAGACGCGTGATCGGCCCATGAGGCGTGCCCGAAGTTCGCCTCAGTATCTTTCGCTTCGTTGCCATGAAGATCGACAGGCGCAGTCACCGATGACCTGCGAGCCATTGTCGATCTGCAACGGCGCGACCAGGCGTTCCGTCGATGGAAAGCTCATTTCTGCGGCGAGCTCTTGCGAGTGGCAGGCCTGATCGAGAAACATCGCGCACTGTCGGTCTTCATCGAAGCCACCTTCCACATCCACTCCCGGACATCGCCATGAACACAGTCGAACTCGCACCCCGCTTCACCCTCGAAGACAGCATCGTCATGCTGGTCGACCATCAAACCCAGACCATCGGCTGGGTCAAGAGCCTGCCGCAGGCAACCGTCATCGCCGCTTGTCGTGTGCTGGGCCGCATGGCCGTCACGTACGGCATGCCGCTCGTCTTCACGACGACCATGGAAGAGTACGTGGGCCCCACGTTGGACGACATCGCGAAAGTCTCTCCCGACGCGTTCGGGAAGCGCTACAAGCGCGGTGGCCAGCTCAGCTGCTGGGACGATGCCGCGCTCGCGAACGGCGTGGCCGCACTCGGCAAGAAGAACATCATCCTCGCCGGGTTGACTACCGACATCTGCCTCTACTGGGCCGCGTACGACGCGGTTCGCCTGGGCTACACCGTCAAGGTCATCGCCGACGCCTGCGGCACGATGTCCGTGCTGGGCGACGAGGTCACCTTCGCGTCGTTGCGGCAAATGGGAGTGACCGTCACGGTCGTCAACCAGATCGTCACCGAGCTCGTGAACAACTTCGGCACGCCGGAGGGGCAGAAAGCACAGCAGATCATGAGCGACGAGATCATCTCGAAGCTGGCCGCCTAGAGCCTGGACACGCCCGACCCTCCACGGAACACAACGTCCCCTCGCGGAGACTCGCGTTGACGACGAGTCGCCTCGAGGCGTTTTCCGATGGAGTCATCGCGATCATCATCACGATCATGGTGCTGGAGCTCCACGTGCCGCACGACGACAGCACGCGGGGCCTCCTGGGTTTGCTCCCGGTGCTGCTGAGCTACGTCCTTTCCTTCGTGACGGTGGCCATCTACTGGATCAACCACCATCACCTCGTCCATCTGGTGCAGCAGGTCAGCACGAGGCTGCTGTGGTTGAACGTGCACTTCCTGTTCTGGTTGTCGCTGCTGCCTTTCGTCACCGGCCTGATCGGCGCGAACGTGCATTCCGCGAACGCCGCTGCCTTGTACGGCCTGATCGCGGTGGGGTGCTCGGCGAGCTACTCCGCCTTGCGTCGATCCGTCACGCGCCAGATCAGATCTGCCAGCGCTGACGGCCAAGACGATGACAGCGTTCGCTTCAAGGTCCGCAACGGACTCTCGGTCGCGCTGTTGATCGCCTCCGTTCCGCTCGCGTTCGTCTCGCCGTGGCTGTCGATCGTTCTGTTCTGCGTGCCGCCGGTCCTGTACTTCATGCCCGATGACCGGCCGGTCAACAGATTGCTCGCGGCCGAGCAAGGTCGGGTCGCCCGGTGACGGCTCGGCAATCTTGCGGGGGCTCGCGGTGGGTGCCGTCTGTGCTCGCTTCGGTCGTCGCTCTCGTGTGGGCATCGATGTCGGGGATCGCCAGCGCCGCGGCGGACGAACCCGGGCGCTCCGTCAGCATCGGCGGCGAGCTTCGGGCCCGTTGGGAGCGCCTCGACCCGCAACGATTCGGTCTGTCGGGAGGGCAGTCGTTCACGGCCGATGAACAGCGCTCCATGCTCGACGCCGACGTCCATCTGGACCGCCTTCGGTTGTTCACCCAACTCAATGCATCGGCCGAATCCGGCTGGCCCGTGGCCCGACCGGCCGATCACAGTGCGGTCGATCTCTCGCAAGCGTTCGCCGAGTGGACGTTGAGCGATAACGACCAGAAAGTTCCGAGCTTCATCCGGCTCGGCCGACAGGAAATCCCCTTGGCGAATCGTCTGATCGGCGTCAACGAAGCGACCGACATCCGTCGAGCCTTCGATGGCGCACTCGCCCAGTTCGGGCTCGCCGGAACCACGACCACGGCGTTCATCACCCATCCTGTCCTCAATCGCCCCGGCTCGTTCGACGACAAGCCCAACGACGCGGAGCGGTTCAGCGGGATCGACGTTCTCGTCCCCCTGCCGGCACAAGGCAGCGAGTACGCACGCGTGCAGTCGGTCACCGGCTTCGTGTACCGGCGGACGCGAGACATCGCGGTGTTCCAGAACGCCAGCGGTCCGGAGCTTCGAGACACGTACGGAGTGCGCTTCGCGGGAAGCCTGCTGACGATGACCTACCTCCTGCAGCTGGACTATCAGCGAGGCCACGTCGGTGCCGAACGGATATCGGCCAAGGCGGGCACCCTCGACCTGGGCTGGAAGATTCCGGTGTCGTCGTTCAGCCCCGCCCTGGGTGCATCGTTCGGCTGGGCTGGCGGAGACAAGAACGCCAAGGACAACACGCTGCAAACCTTCGACACGCTCTATCCAAACCTTTCCTATGGGACCGACGCGGGCTACTTCTTCCCGGGAAACAGCCGTGATGCGTCGTTCTTCCTCTCCATCGTGCCCGCCGCCAGGACGAGCGCGCAGGCCGGCGTGTTCGAGTACTGGCGGGTGAGCTCGGCCGATGCGATCTATCAGCCGCCGGGCTTCGTGCTCATCAAGGGCACCGGCGCGGGCGCATCGAGGGTCGCGACCTTGCCGTTCTTCAAGGTCGTCTACGACGTCGATCGCTACAACGCGTTGTCACTCACCGCTGTTCGCCTCAAGGCGCAGCAGGTCGTCACCGCCCAGGGCGGCCGGTCGTCGAACTACGGCCTCGTGCAGTGGCAGTTCAAGTTCTGAACCTTCGAGAAGAGAGAGCACCCGATGAAAGCAACGATCGATGCAGACCGTCCGGTCTTCACACTCATCAATACCTTCGAGGTGAAGCCGGAGCGCGCGTTCGACGTGCTGGCGTCGCTTCGAGACTTCACCGAAGAACAAACGCGTTCGCTGCCTGGTTTTGTCGCGACATCCGTCCATGTCAGCCTGGACAGGACACGGGTCGTCAACTACGTGCAATGGAAGACCGCTCATGACCTGGAGGCGATGATGTCGCTTCCCGCGGCCCGGAAGCATATGCAGGATGTCGGAAAGCTCGCGAACGCGGTGACCCCGGTCGTCTACACCGTCGAATACGTGTGCGCGCACCCGGACGGTTGACACGCGACGCCAGGACATCCGCGCCGAGCGGCTGCATTTAAAGTGCTCAAGCGTTGAAAGGCTATCTGGCACCGGAACACAGACCGCATGGATGACTACCTTCACGACATGGCACTGTTCGTCGAGATCGCGAGGGCCGGCACCTTGTCCCGCGCGTCCAAGGCAACGGCTGTGCCGATCTCGACGTTGTCGCGCCGGCTGTCCGAATTCGAGAAACGGATCGGCCTGCAGCTCGTCAAGCGAAACACCCGCGCGCTCGAGCTGACCGAGCTCGGCAGGCAGTACTTCGCTCGGTGCGAGAGCATCGTCATCGGGGCGGCTTCGGCGCACGAGGAGTTGCTCAGGAGCAGCGAACAAGTCGAAGGGACGCTGAAGCTGTCGATGACGCCGGACTTCGGTGCGACCGTCCTGGCACCGCTGCTCGTCGAGTTCGCGCGCATCCACCCGCTGATCAATTTCGAGCTCGACCTCACGCCGGCGCTGAAGAACCTCGTGGAAAGCGATATCGATATCGCGATCCGTTTCGGACACCCGGAAGACTCACGGCTCATCATGCGGCGTGTCGGCACGATCAGCCACTGGCTTTGCGCGACGCCTTCGTACCTGTCGGCCAACTCTGTGCCGACCACGCCGAACGACTTGAAGAAGCACAACGGAATCCTGCTGCGGCGGGCCAGGGACCTGTCGCCGTGGTCGTTCGCGAAGGAAGGCCTGGAGGTGGCGATCCAGCTCAAGGAGCGGTTCCAGGTCAACACGGTCGGCATGATCTGCTCGCTCGCACTGCACGATGTGGGAATCGGCATGCTCCCCGATGTGACGGCGAAGCCCCTGATCGACGCCGGGCGACTGGTCAGGGTCATGGCCGACTGGCGAATCCCTTCGGTTCCGGTGCTGGCGATCGCCACTTCGCGCATGCAGCCGGCGAGATGTCGGCTCTTCATGGAGTTTCTCGGTGCGCGCGCAGGCGAGGTCTTGATGGCTGATGAGTCGGAGTGATCTCCGGGTGATTTGATCTCACCCGGCCGGACCCAGCAACCCTTCCGCGATCAGCGACTCGACGATGTCGGCCTGGCGCAGGTCGCGGCGGCGCTTCCCCACGGCGCGGTTCAGCGCCTTCTTGCCCATCCACCGCTTGAAATCGACGAAGCTCTGCGGCGCGACCGTTCGCATGCGTGCCATGCGTCCCGTCACGGAGACCACCAAGTGCTCGCTGTCGCGCAGCGTTGTCGGAGAGGGGGATGTAGTCCATGGCCGTATAAAAACCGAAAACGCGTTCAATACGGCCAATTCTCGGAACCTAGTGATAGTCGTCTTCGACCTGGTGGCGCACCGCCGACACGATCACGTCGCTGCTGCCGAAGATCTCGAAGAGGGCCACGTAGCCGGAGTGACTGAACGAGATGATCAGCTCGCGCAGGAACGGGCTGTGCCCCGCCTTCCGGCATGTGAAGGGGGATGCCGTCAGCGTCGCGAAGCCGGCACGCACGGCCGCGAGTGCTTGCTCGGCGATGTCGAGATCCCCACCGTCTCGCTCCAGCTCACGGTTCAGGACGAAGTCGTACAAGCGATCGAGGTCAGCCTCGGCCTCGCGGGTCAGGCGGACCCGAAAGCTCACCCTCGGGTTGCCGGCTTGCGAGCGCGCGCAGCGTCCAGCTTGCGCTGAAGCGCTTCGACGACCGATTCCGCGTCGACGTAGTCTCCCGTGCGACGCGCGTCGTCCAGCGAGCGCATGCCCTTGGCGATGAATTCCGCCTGGTTTCGTCTGCGCAGCACTGCCGCCCGGACCGACGCCTCGACGAATTCGGAAACAGTTTCACCTTCGTCGAGCAGCGATTCGACTTCGGCGCGCAACTCGGGCTCGACGCGGACCGATGGGATCGTGGCGGTCTTCATGCCGATCAATGTAGCGCATTTGCGTTGCAGAGAGGCGGGGTCCGGTGCGCCGTGATCCCTTTCGCGCCGCGAATACGTCCTTGTCTGCACCAGCCACTTCAGGAGCAAACGATGACACGCACTTCCACACCGGTCCGCCGAGGCCGTCGCGGATTGAAAACCGCGACCCGTGTCGGAGGCCTGCTCGTCGCTTCCAGCCTCCTCTCAGGCGCCGCGCTGGCGAAGGACGAGAAGAAGAGCAAGGCGGCGAGCGACCAGAAGAGTTCGATGGCGGTCAAGACCGCACCGGGCAATGCGATGGCCGTCAAGACGGCGCCGGGCAGCAGCATGGCTGTGAAGACAGCGCCTGCGAAGCCCGTGGCCGTCAAGACGATCAGGGTGAATCCGGCGAAGGGGCGATAGACCCCCGAG
>CAZZVH010000145.1:4416-8408 GCA_964657365.1 uncultured Burkholderiaceae bacterium | reverse complement strand
GGCACCCAGGGCCGGCCGAGCGGCGACGTGGGCGACGACGTGCAGAAGATCGTCAAGGCGACGCAACTGCCGCCGGGCTACCGCTTCGACGTCGGCGGCCAGACCAAGGACCAGGCCGAGGCATTCAACGGCGTGCTGCTCGCGCTCGGCGCCGCGGTGATCTTCATCTACATCGTCCTGGCATCGCAGTTCGGCAGCTTCCTGCAGCCGCTGGCGATCATGGCCTCGCTGCCGCTGGCGCTGATCGGCGTGATGCTGGCCCTGCTGGTGACGCGCTCGACGCTCAATCTCTTCTCCATGATCGGCCTGGTCATGCTGATGGGCCTGGTCACCAAGAACGCGATCCTGCTCGTCGACTTCGCCAACCACGGGCGCAGGGCCGGCCTGTCGGTGCCCGAGGCGCTGCTGCAGGCGGGGCTCGTGCGGATGCGGCCGATCATCATGACCACCGGCGCGATGATCTTCGGCATGCTGCCGTTGGCGCTGGCACTCGACGAGGGTGGCGAGATCCAGGCGCCGATGGGCCGGGCCATCATCGGCGGCGTCATCACCTCGACACTGCTCACGCTGGTCGTCGTGCCGGTGCTCTACTCGTATCTCGTGCGGGATCGCAAGACGAAGCGCGCCGCCGCAAGCGGCCAGGCGCCGGTCGATTCACCGTCGAGCGGTGGCGCCGGCACCTTCATGCCGGCGTCGAAGGAATAGGCCCGACGAGCCGTTCCGGCTCGGGCTCTACTGCGAGACGTGGATCACGCCTCGCACCACCGGATAGATCTGGTTCTGCCAGCGCTTGCCGCTGAAGACGCCGTAGTGGCCGACGCCGGGCTGCACGTAGTGCGTGCGCATGTAGGGGCGCAGGCTCGAGCACAGGTCGTGCGCGGCGAGCGTCTGGCCGATCGCGCAGATGTCGTCCTTCTCGCCCTCGATCGTCACCAGCGCCGTGCGGCGGATCGCCTTCAGGTCGACGCGCCGGCCGTGGAACTCGAGCTTGCCGAGCGGCAGGTCGTAGTCCTGGAAGACCTTCTGCACGGTCTCGAGATAGAAGTCGGCCGAGAGGTCGGACACCGACATGTACTCGGCATAGAACGCGCGCGTGAACTCGGCCTTGTCGAACTCGTCGGCGACGAGGTTCTTCCAGTACTCGCGGAACGCCGTGGCGTGGCGGTCCTTGTTCATGCTCATGAAGGCCGATAGCTGGACGAAGCCAGGGTAGACGCGGCGCCCGGCGCCGCCATGGCGCCACGGCACGCGGCTGATCAGGTTCTTCTCGAACCAGGCGATCGGCTTCGACATCGCCAGCGTGTTGACGGAGGTCGGGCTGATCCGGCAATCGATCGGGCCGGCCATCAGGACGAGGGCGGCCGGCGTCGCCGGGTGCTTGTCTTCGGACATGATCGCCGTGGCGGCGAGCGCGGCGACGCAGGGCTGGCAGACCGCGACGACGCTGGCGCCCGGCCCCATCGCGGCGAGGAACTCGATGATGTGGTCGGTGTATTCGTCGAGGCCGAAGCGGCCGTCGGCGAGCGGCACGTCGCGGATGTTGTGCCAGTCGGTGACGTGCACGTCGTGGTCGATGAGGAGGGTGCGGACGGTGTCGCGCAGGAGCGTCGCGAAGTGTCCGGACATCGGCGCCACGACCAGCACCTTCGGCTGCGGCTGGGCGACGTCCTTGCGGAAGCGGAGCAGCGTCGCGAACGGCGTGGCGTGCACGACTTCCTCGACGACGGGCACCGGATCGCCGCCCACCGGCACGCTGTCGATGGCCCAGGGCGGCCGGCTGTGCCTGACCTGCGCCAGCTCCATCACCCGGACGGAGGCCGCGAGCTGGCGGTTGGCATTGCTGGTCGGGACGGCGAGGTCGTCTTGCTCCAGGAACGGGACCGTCAGCTTCGACAGCGCGCGCAGGGGCCACATGAAATCGGCCTGGGCCTGGAACGCTTGATACATCATGGATGGCGACGCTTCATTGTTGTGCGGTGCAGCGAGCAACTTGTGCGCCAGCGGAACGGGATGGTGGCACAACGCTTGCGTCGTTGCTGCGCATGAGCGTCGCCACTGCGCCAGGCCGGTCGAAATCCCGCAGCACCACGACGGCGAAGGCGTCGCCGCGACCTGCGCCCCGGGCGGGCAAGGCGACGTCGTCCGGCAAGGCCGCCTCGACCAAGGCGGCGCTGACGCTCAGCAGCAAGAACTACTCGTCCTGGTCGCTGCGCGGCTGGCTGCTGGCGCGCTTCTCCGGCATCGAGTTCACCGAGGTGATGGTCTCGCCCGACGACGCCGATGCGCGCAAGGAGCTGCTCCTGCTCGCCCCGTCGATCCGCGTCCCCTGCCTCACGCACGATGGCGCGAAGGTCTGGAACACGCTGGCGATCGGCCAGTACCTGAACGAGGTGCACCCCGAGGCGCAGCTGATGCCGGCCGACCGGATCGCCCGCGCCCATTGCCGCTCGGTGGCCGGCGAGATGAACTCCGGGTTCGCCAACCTGCGCGCCGCCTTGCCGATGAATCTGAAGGCCCGCCACCCGGGCTACAAGATCTGGGCCGGGGCCCAGCCCGACATCGACCGCATCGTCGAGATCTGGACCGAGTGCCTCGCGACCTACGGCGGCCCGTTCCTGTTCGGCGCCGGCCGGACCATCGCCGACGCCATGTACGCCCCGGTCGCGACCCGCTTCATCACCTACGACGTGAAGCTGAACAAGGCCTGCATCGGCTACTGCCAGACCATCATGGCGATGCCCGAGATGAAGGAATGGATCGCCGCCGCGAAGCTCGAGCCCGACGACATCGAAGAACTCGACATGGATTTCTAGCCCGGCGTCACCACGCGGCCGGTGCAGGCACCTGGGCAGGAGCCGCCATGTCGACCGTGCTGAAGTCCGCCGGCCCGACCACCTCGAGGTACTCCATGTCGGGCGAGTAGTCGTAGAGGAAATGGACGATGCCGGGGCGCTGGTGGACGCAGTCGCCGGCCTCGACCAGCGT
The DNA here is from genome assembly GCA_964657365.1 of uncultured Burkholderiaceae bacterium. Taxonomy (GTDB): domain Bacteria; phylum Pseudomonadota; class Gammaproteobacteria; order Burkholderiales; family Burkholderiaceae_C; genus Schlegelella_A. Next base: position 5,423 of record CAZZVH010000145.1, on the reverse strand, counting down.
GTCCTTGTCCTCGTACATGAACCTGGCCCAGCCCTTGAGCATCAGCACCATGTGGAATTCGGCGCCGTGGCGGTGCCATCCGGTGCCCTTCTCCGGTGCCATGTTGGCCTTGACCAGCTGGGCGATGACGCGGCCACCGGTCGCCTGCTCGATGCCGAGATCCTTGTAGAGGAAGAAATCGCGGAGTCCGGCGCTGCGCCACGCCGTGTCGGCGGGCTTGACGTGGGAAAACGCGTTCTTCTCGAGGGTATCGGTCGACATGGTCACTCCTGCTGGCCGGGTTGCGGTGCACCGGCGCACGCATAAGCCGTTCCAAGCCCCAGCGTCACCCTCGGTCAGTCGTCGTACGATGCCATCGGCGGACAGGAGCACGACAGGTTGCGATCGCCCCAGACGTTGTCGACCCGGCCCACCGGCGACCAGTACTTGCCGTGACGGAGAGACTTGAGCGGATAGGCGGCTTCCTCGCGTGAATACGCGTGGTTCCAGTCCGTGCCGAGCAGGGCTTCGGCGGTGTGCGGCGCTGCCTTCAGCGGGTTGTCGTCCTTCGGCCATGCGCCGCTCTCGACCTTGCCGATCTCGGCGCGGATCGCCAGCATCGCGTCGCAGAAGCGGTCGAGCTCCTCGAGCGATTCACTTTCGGTCGGCTCGACCATGAGCGTCCCGGCGACCGGGAAGCTCAGCGTCGGCGCATGGAAGCCGTAGTCGATCAGCCGCTTGGCGACGTCTTCCGCACTGATCCCTGCAGCGCCGCCGGTCGATTCCTTCAGCGGCCGCAGGTCGAGGATGCACTCGTGGGCGACACCGCCGCCCTTGATGCCCGGGACGTTGCCGCTGAAGTGCAATTCGAAATGATCGGCCAGGCGGGCGGCGATGTAGTTGGCCGAGAGGATCGCAGTCTCGGTCGCCCGCGTGAGGCCCTCGGCGCCCATCATGCGCATGTACATCCAGCTGATCGGCAGCACCGCGGCATTGCCGAGCGGCGCTGCCGAGACGGCGCCTACCCC
>CAZZVH010000145.1:0-4406 GCA_964657365.1 uncultured Burkholderiaceae bacterium | reverse complement strand
AAGCCACGCCGCCGGCGACGTGGCCGGGCAGGAAGGGGACGAGATCGGCGACGACGCAGACCGGGCCGACGCCCGGGCCGCCACCGCCGTGGGGGATGCAGAAAGTCTTGTGCAGGTTCAGGTGGCTGACGTCGCCGCCGAACTCGCCCGGCGCGGCGATGCCGACCAGCGCGTTCATGTTGGCGCCATCGACGTAGACGCGCCCCCCGTGCGCATGGACGATCGCGCAGAGCTCCTTGACGCGGCGTTCGAAGACGCCGTAGGTGGAGGGATAGGTGATCATCACCGCGGCCAGCCTGTCGTGGTGCTGCACGCACTTCGCCTCGAGATCGGCGAGGTCGACGTTGCCCTCGACATCGCACTTCGTGACCACGACCTGCATGCCGACCATCTGCGCGCTGGCCGGGTTGGTGCCGTGCGCCGACTCCGGGATCAGGCAGACGTTGCGCTGCGGCTCGCCCCGCGACGCGTGCCAGCCGCGGATCGCGAGCAGGCCCGCGTACTCGCCCTGGGAGCCGGCGTTGGGCTGCAGGCTGACGCCGGCATAGCCGGTCGCCTCGCAGAGCCAGGCCTCGAGCTGCACGCGCAATGCCTCGTAGCCGGCACGTTGATCGGCGGGCGCGAACGGGTGGATGTGCGCGAACTCCGGCCAGGTGATCGGAATCATCTCGCTGGTCGCGTTCAGCTTCATGGTGCAGGAGCCGAGCGGGATCATCGAGCGATCGAGGGCGAGATCCTTGTCGGCGAGCCGGCGCAGGTAGCGCAGCATCGACGTCTCCGAGCGGTGCCGGTCGAAGGTCGGGTGCGTGAGGAAGGGGCTGCTGCGCTGCAGGCCGTCGGGGATCAGCGAAGCGACCCCTTTCTCGGCCCTGGTCCACGCGTCCTTCGGTGCGGCGCCGAAGCCGGCGATCACGAACGCGGCCCAGATCGCCTCGACGTCCGCCCGCGTCGCGGTCTCGTCGAGACTGATGCCGACGCTCGACGCGGAGGCGTGGCGCAGGTTGTTGCCGGACGACGCAGCCGCATGCAGGACGGCGTCCGTGCGTGCATCCGTGCGAACGCAAATGGTGTCGAAGGCGTGCTCGCCCTGCCGCTGCAAGCCCATCGCAGCGAGCCCCTGGGCCAGCACCGCCGTGTAGCTGGCGACCCGGCGGGCGATCCGCAACAGGCCCTCGGCGCCGTGGTAGACGGCGTACATGCTCGCGACGACGGCCGGCAGCACCTGCGCCGTGCAGATGTTGCTCGTCGCCTTCTCGCGGCGGATGTGCTGCTCGCGCGTCTGCAATGCCAGCCGGTAGGCGGGCTGGCCGTGCGCATCGACGCTGACTCCCACCAGGCGGCCAGGCATCGAGCGCTTGAACGCGTCTTTCGTGGCGAGGAACGCGGCGTGCGGCCCGCCGTTGCCCATCGGCATGCCGAAGCGCTGCGTGTTGCCGACGCAGATGTCGGCGCCCAGCTCGCCGGGCGGCACGAGCAACGTCAGCGCGAGCAGGTCGGCGGCGACGATGGCGACCCCGCCCGCCGCATGCACGGCGGCGATGACCGGCCGCAGGTCGTGAACGGCGCCGTCGACGCCGGGGTACTGCAGCAGGACAGCGAAGGCATCGGTGCCGGCGGCCGCGTCGACGGGGCCGGTGACCACGGAGATGCCGAGCGGCGCCGCGCGCGTCCGCACGACCTCGAGCGTCTGCGGCAGCACGTCGTCGGCGACGAAGAAGGTCGTCGCCTGCGCACCCTTCGCACCGCCGACACGCAGCGCCAGCGTCATGGCCTCGGCCGCGGCAGTCGCTTCGTCGAGCATCGAGGAGCCGGCGATCGCCATGCCGGTCAGGTCGCAGACCATCGTCTGGAAGTTGACCAGCGCCTCGAGCCGGCCTTGCGAGATCTCGGCCTGGTAGGGCGTGTAGGCCGTGTACCAGGCGGGGCTCTCGAGCACGTTGCGCAGGATCACGCCGGGCGTGTGGGTGCCGTGGTAGCCCTGGCCGATGAAGCTTTTCAGCACGCGGTTCTTCGCGGCGATGCCGCGCAGCTCGGCGAGCGCTTCCGCTTCGTCGAATGCCGCTGGCAGGCGCATGGCGCCGGCGCGGGCGATCGACGCCGGCACGATCGCCTCGACCAGCGCCCGGCGCGAAGCCGCGCCGATCACGGAGAGCATGTGCGTCTCGGCGGCGTCGTCGATGCCGACGTGGCGGGCGACGAATCCGGTCGCGTTCTCGAGATCGACCAGGGGCTGGAGTGCGGACATCAACATCGAGGAACCTCGAACGGGGACAGTGAAGGCGGAGTCGGAAGGGCAGGGCACTCAGGCGTTCCTGACGAGCTCGTCGTACGCGGTCTGGTCGAGCAGCTCGCCGGTGTCGGCAGGATCGGCGAGCTTGATCCTGAAGAACCAGCCCGAGGCGAGCGGGTCGCTGTTGGCCAGCGACGGATCGGCGCGCAACGCTTCGTTCACCTCGACGACTTCGCCGCTGACCGGCATGTACAGATCCGCCGCCGCCTTGACCGACTCGACGACGCCGGCGACCTCGCCCTTCCTGAACGTCTTGCCGACTGCCGGCAGGTCGACGAAGACGACGTCGCCGAGCGCGTCCTGCGCGTGCACGGTGATGCCGACGGTCGCCGCGGCGCTGTCGCTGGTGTCGATCCATTCGTGGTCGTTGGTGTACTTGACGCTCATCGGAGGCTCCATGAAGAGAGTTCGGTAGGGGGAAGAAGGTGACGGATCAGGTGGCGGATCAGCCGCGGAAATAGCGGTGCGGCGCGAACGGCATGGTCGCGACGCGCATCGGCAGCCGCTTGCCGCGCACCTCGGCGTCGATCGCGGTGCCGACAGCCGCCTGGGCCGCGGCGACATAGGCGAGGGCGATCGGTTGGCCGACGCTCGGGCCGATCGTGCCGCTGGTGACGCGGCCGATCGCGGCGCCGGCGGCGTCGAGCAGGGCAGCGCCTTCGCGCACCGGCGCCCGTTCGAGTCCGACCAGCCCGACGCGCTTGCGGGCCGCGCCTTCGGCCAGCTGCCGGTCGACGATCGCCGAACCCGGATAGCCGCCGGCCCGCTCGCCACCGGTACGCCGCACTTTCTGGATCGCCCATGTCAGCGCGGCTTCGACCGGCGTCGTGCCGGTATCGATGTCGTGGCCGTAGAGACAGAGGCCGGCCTCGAGGCGCAGCGTGTCGCGCGCACCGAGCCCGGCGGGCGCCACGTCGGACTCGGCGAGCAGGGCGCGCGCCACGCGCTCCGCATCGGCCGATGCGACCGAGATCTCGAAGCCGTCTTCGCCGGTGTAGCCGGAGCGGGTCGCGAAGCAGACGGCGCCGGCGATGGTCGCCTCGGCGCCCGTCATGAAGGTCAGCCGGGCCAGCGACGGTGCGAGCCTCGCCATCACGGCGGCCGCCCGGGGCCCCTGCAGCGCCAGCAGCGCGTGGTCCGGCATGGGTTCGATGTCGCACCGGCCGCCGAGAGCCGAACGCAGATGGGCGATGTCGGCGTCCTTGCAGGACGCGTTGACGACGAGGAAGAGGTGCTCGTCGCGGCGGGTCACCATCAGGTCGTCGAGGATGCCGCCGGCGTCGTTCGTGAAGAGCGCATAGCGCTGCTTGCCGGGCGCCAGGCCGATGACGTCCTGCGGGATCAGCGATTCCAGCGCGGCCGCGGCGCCGCTGCCGAGCAGCCGCAGCTGCCCCATGTGCGAGACGTCGAACAGCACGGCGGATTCGCGGCACTGCCGGTGCTCGGCGAGGATGCCGGCCGGATACGACACCGGCATGTCGTAGCCGGCGAACGGCACCATCTTCGCGCCGAGCTCCACATGCAGGGCGTGCAGCGGCGTCTTCAGCAACGGCGCCGGCGGCGAGGCCGGCGACGAGAGGGCAGGGGCGAGATCGGACATCGGCAGCTCCGGAGCACGTTTCAAGCCCGCAACGCGCGATCGCGCTGCGGATGAACACTGCCCCGGCTGTCCGCTCTACCTGAGAGATTGGCAGCGCCGCGAACGGCGTTGCTTGCCCCTTCGGTGGGCCCGCTCGAAACGGGCCTCTCTCCAGCGAGGACGCTTGCGAACAAGCGTTTTGCCAGTCCTCGGTACCTGAGCGTTCGACCGGGCCGAAACCCGGTCTGCGCCTTCGGCGGCTTCGCGTGAGCGACGCACTCTCCTGGCAGGTCGAAGTCTAGCAGCGCGATGGCATCCCGATAATCGCCGCATGACGGGTCCAGACGAATGGCTGCGGATCGAATCGCTCGATCTCGAGGCACAAGGGGTGGCGCACAACGCCGAAGGCAAGGTCGTGTTCGTGGAGGACGCGTTGCCCGGGGAGGAGGTGCGCGTGCGCGTCGGCCGGCGCAAGAACCAGTGGGAGCAGGCGGCGCTGGTCGAGATGCGCTCCGAAAGCGCGCAGCGCGTGGTGCC
>CAZZVH010000144.1:6214-8441 GCA_964657365.1 uncultured Burkholderiaceae bacterium | reverse complement strand
ACCGCCGTCGACGCGGCGCTGATGGTGATCGACGCGGCCAACGGCGTCGAGCCGCAGACGCGCCGGCTGCTGCAGGTCTGCCGCGCCCGCAACACGCCGATCCTCACCTTCGTCAACAAGATGGACCGCGAAGTCCAGGAGCCGCTGAAGCTCATGGACGAGATCGAGCGCGAGCTCGGCATGGAGGTCGTGCCCTTCACCTGGCCGGTCGGCATGGGCAAGCGCTTCCACGGTGTGATGGACCTGCGCGAGCAGCAGATGCGCGTCTTCAAGGCCGGGCAGGACCGCGATCGCGACGACGACGAGATCCTGTCGGGCCTCGACAACCCCGCCTACGCGACGCGCTTCGGCGCCGAGTACGCGCAGGCCGAAGGCGAGATCTCGCTGCTCACCGACGCGGCGCCGCCGTTCGATCGCGCCGCCTTTCTCGCCGGCCGGCAAACGCCGATGTTCTTCGGCTCGGCCGTCAACAACTTCGGCGTGCGCGAGGTGCTCGATGCGCTGGTCGACCTGGCACCGTCGCCGGGGGACCGAGTCGCCATGCAGCGCACCGTGCATCCCGACGAAACGAAGTTCAGCGGCGTCGTCTTCAAGATCCAGGCGAACATGGATCCGGCCCATCGCGACCGGATCGCCTTCGTGCGCGTCGCCTCCGGCCACTTCGAGCGCGGCATGCGGCTCAAGGTCGTGCGCTCCGGCAAGGAGATGCGGCCGAACACCGTGGTGAGCTTTCTGTCGCAGCGCCGCGAGCTGCTCGACGAGGCGTTCGCCGGCGACATCATCGGCATCCCGAACCACGGCGTGCTGCAGCTCGGCGACACCATGACCGAGGGCGAATCGCTGCTGTACACCGGCTTGCCGTTCTTCGCACCGGAGATGTTCCGCTCGGTCGAGGTCGCCGATCCGCTGCGCACGAAGCAGCTGCGCGCCGGCCTGACGCAGCTCGGGGAAGAAGGGGCGATCCAGGTGTTCCGTCCGGTCGCGGGCTCGGTGCTGCTGCTCGGCGCGGTCGGCCAGCTCCAGTTCGAGGTGGTCGCGCACCGGCTCGAGCACGAATACGGCGTCAAGGCGCGGATCATGCCCAGCCGCTTCCAGGTGGCGCGCTGGGTGACCTGCGACGCGGCCGACGGCGGCGCCAAGGAGCTGCAGCGCTTCATCGACGCCAACCAGCACCGGGTCGCCTACGACGCGGTCGACGCGCCGACCGTGCTCGTCGAATACGCGCCCGAGTTGCGCGCGATCGAGGCCAACTGGCCGAAGATCAAGTTCCATGCGCTGCGCGAGCACGCCGGCCTGGTGTTCCAGAAGCAGCTCGAAGGCTGAGCCGGCCGGCAGATGCAGGCCGCCATGACGGCTTCGACATGACCAGCCCGACGCGCTCGCGCCTCGCCCTCTGGCTCGACCTGATCCGCTGGAACCGCCCGGCCGGCACGCTGCTGCTGCTCTGGCCGACGCTCTCCGCGCTCTGGCTCGCGGCCGGTGGCTTCCCCGGCTGGCATCTCGTCGTCGTCTTCGTGCTGGGCACCTTCCTCATGCGCAGCGCCGGCTGCGCCGTCAACGACGTCGCCGACCGCGACTTCGACAAGCACGTGAAGCGGACCGCGTCGCGCCCGGTGACGAGCGGCGCGATCGGCGTGCGCGAGGCCTTGCTGTTCGGCGCGGTGCTCGCCCTGGCCGCGTTCGCGCTCGTCCTGACGACCAACGCAGCGACCGTCGCCTGGAGCGTCGTCGCGCTCGCCGTCACGGTCGTCTATCCGTTCAGCAAGCGCTTCTTCGCGATGCCGCAGGCCGTCCTCGGCGTCGCCTTCAGCTTCGGCATCCCGATGGCGTTCGCGGCGGTGCGCGGCGGCGACGCGACGGCGCTCGCCGGCTGGTTCGGCGCGGTGCCGGCGCTGGCCTGGTGGCTGCTGCTCGGCAACCTGTTCTGGGTCCTCGCCTACGACACCGAGTACGCGATGGTCGACCGCGACGACGATCTGCGCATCGGCATCCGCACCTCGGCCATCACGCTCGGCCGCTTCGACGTCGCCGCGGTGATGGCCTTCTACGCTGCCTTCCTGATGCTCTGGGCGGGACTCGGCCTGTCGCATGGTGCCGGCTGGCCGTTCGTCGCCGGCATCGGCGTCGCAGCCGCGATCGCCGTGTGGCACTACACGCTGATCCGCGACCGCACGCGCGAGGGCTGCTTCCGTGCCTTCCGCCTGAACCACTGGCTCGGGTTCGCCGT
>CAZZVH010000144.1:4164-6114 GCA_964657365.1 uncultured Burkholderiaceae bacterium | reverse complement strand
GCGCAACTCGCCACGCTGTCCCGCGCGGCCGCGGCGCACGGCAGCGCCGCCCTCCTGCACACCGCGCTGCCGTTGTTCGGCGTTCCGTTCGCGCTCAAGGACAACATCGACATCGACGGTGTCGAGACGACCGCCGCCTGCCCTGCTTTCGCGCACGTCGCCGGGCGAAGCGCGAACGTGGTGCGGCGGCTCCAGGCGGCCGGCGCCGTCTGGATCGCCAAGACCAATCTCGACCAGTTCGCCACCGGCCTGGTCGGCACCCGTTCGCCCTACGGGGCGCCGGCTTCCTGCTTCGCCGCCGACCGCATCAGCGGCGGTTCCAGCTCCGGCTCGGCCGTGCTCGTGGCGCGCGGCGACGTGCCTTTCTCGCTCGGCACCGACACGGCCGGATCGGGCCGGATCCCGGCCGGATTCAACCAGCTGGTCGGTCTCAAGCCGACCCCGGGACGGATCGGCACGAGCGGCGTGCTGCCCGCCTGCCGCAGCCTCGACTGCGTCTCCGTGTTCGCGCTCACCGTCGACGACGCCGCGACGGTGCTCTCCGTGCTCGAAGGGCGGGACGGCGACGATCCGTACAGCCGGTTCGTGCCGGGCCGCGCCGCGCTGCCGCCGACCCTGCGCGTCGGCGTTCCTGCCGCACCCGCGTTCTTCGGCGACGCCGGCTACGACGCCGCCTGGCAGGCCGCCTGCGCATCACTCGCGGCGCAAGGCCATACGCTGGTGCCGATCGACGTCGGCCCGCTCGATGAAGTCGCCGCGCTGCTCTACGACGGCCCGTGGGTGGCGGAGCGGCACGCCGTGGTCGAGGGCCTGCTGCGCGACCAGCCCGATGCTTTCGACCCGGTCGTGCGCAGCGTCATCGGTGCGGCGCTCCGCTACAGCGCGACCGATGCGTTCCGCGGCCAGTACCGCTTGCGCGAGCTCGCGGTGCAGGCCGACGCGATCTGGGATCGTTGCGACGTGATGATGGTGCCGACGGCGCCCGGCCATCCCAGCTTCGCCGAGGTCGCCGCCGATCCGGTCGGCGTGAACACGCAGCTCGGCCGATACACCAACTTCGTCAACCTGCTCGGCTGGTGCGCGCTCGCCGTTCCTGCAGGGACGGCCAGCCACGGCCTGCCGTTCGGCGTCACTTTTGTCGCGCCCGGCAACGACGACGCCGCCCTGGCCGGATTCGGCCGCACCTGGCAGCGGGCGCTCACCCTGCCGATGGGTGCGACCGGTGTGGTGTCGCCTCGAGCCCCCGCCGAGCATGGGCCGACCTGGCCGCAGACGGAAGCGGCGCTGCCCATCGCGGTGGTCGGCGCGCATCTGGCGGGCCTGCCGCTGAACACGCAACTCGTGGCGCGCGGCGCCACGCTGGTCGAGGCGACGACGACGGCGCCCCGTTATCGGCTGCACGCACTCGCCGGCACCGTGCCCGCGAAGCCGGGACTGGTTCGCGATGCGGCGGCCGGTCGCGCCATCGCGGTCGAGGTCTGGGCCTTACCGATGCAGCGCGTCGGCGACTTCCTCGCGCTGATCCCGCCGCCGCTCGGCCTCGGCTCGATCGAGCTGGCCGACGGCCGCATGGTGCACGGCTTCCTGTGCGAGAACGACGCGCTCGGCGATGCGCCCGACATCAGTGCCTTCGGCGGCTGGCGCGCGTATCTGGCCGCGAGCGTCGGCACGAACGTCGACACCAAGGCGGCCGCATGAAGCCGACGCCGATCGAATCGATCGTCGCCGCGCAGGCGTCCCTGCTCGACCTGCCGATCGCGGCCGAGCATCGCCCCGGCGTCATCGGCTACTTCGCGCTCGCCACCGAGATGGCGCGCCTGGTCAACGGCCTCGAGCTCGGCACCGAGGACGAATCCGGCAGCGTCTTCCTCCCCGTCGCACCGGAGCCGGCCGCATGACGTCGTCGGCGCTCTGGTCGCTCGACGCGGCGACGCTGGCCGACGGAGTGCG
>CAZZVH010000144.1:0-4154 GCA_964657365.1 uncultured Burkholderiaceae bacterium | reverse complement strand
CACACGGCGCTGGCCGCGGTCGAGCAGTGCCTGGCCCGCATCGCCTCGACCGACCGGCGCGTCAACGCCTTCACGTCGGTGCTCGGCGAGCGCGCCTTGCGCAACGCCGACCGCATCGACCGCCACACGCGACGTGCCCTGCTGCCGCTGGCCGGCGTTCCCTTCGCCGTCAAGAACCTGTTCGACGTCGCCGGACTGCCGACGCTCGCCGGCTCGAAGATCGAGCGCGACGCCGCGCCCGCGAAGCGCGACGCCCTGCTCGTGCGCCGCCTCGAAGCGGCCGGCGCGGTGCTCGTCGGCGCGCTCAACATGGACGAGTACGCCTACGGTTTCACGACCGAGAACACGCACTACGGTCCGACCCGCAACCCGCACGACCTCGAGCGCATCGCCGGCGGCTCGTCGGGCGGGTCGGGCGCCGCCATCGCCGCCGGCCAGGTGCCGCTGACGCTCGGCTCCGACACCAACGGCTCGATCCGCGTGCCCTCCTCGCTCTGCGGCGTCTTCGGGCTGAAGCCCACGTACGGCCGACTCGCGCGCACCGGCAGCTATCCCTTCGTCACCAGTCTCGACGTGCTCGGCCCGTTCGCCCGCAGCGCACGCGATCTCGCCGTGTCGTACGACGCGATGCAGGGCCCGTCGGCCGCCGACCCGGCCTGCGTCGACCGGCCGATCGAGCCGGTCGCGACACTGCTGGGCGAGGGCGGCTCGCGCCTGCGCGTCGGCGTGCTCGGCGGCTGGTTCCGCGAGATGGCGCAACCGGAGGCGCTGGCCGCGGTCGACGCGGTGGCGCAGGCCTTCGGCACCACGCGGCTGATCGAATGGCCCGAGACCGAGCGCGCCCGCGCCGCCGCCTTCCTGATCTCGAATTCGGAAGGCGCGTCGCTCCACCTCGCCGACCTGCGCAAGCGCGCCCACGATTTCGAGCCCCTCTCGCGCGACCGCTTGCTCGCCGGCGCCCTCCTGCCTGCCGCATGGGTCGTGCAGGCGCAACGCGTGCGCCACTGGTTCGCACGCCGCGTCGCGGCCAGCTTCGCCCACGTCGACGTGCTCATCGCGCCGGCCACGCCGTGCGTCGCGCCGGCGATCGGCGCTGCCTCGATCGAGATCGGCGGCAAGCGCCTGCCGATGCGCCCGAACCTCGGCCTGCTGGCGCAGCCGGTGTCCTGCATCGGCCTGCCGGTCGTGACGGTCCCGCTGTGGGGCATGTCGTCCGCGGCACCGCACCTGCCAATCGGTGTCCAGCTGATCGCCGCTCCCTGGCGCGAAGACCTCGTGCTGCGCGCCGCCGCGATGCTCGAAGCCCAGGGCGTGTGCACGGCGCCGATCGCCGCGATGCGCGAGAAGGCCGTCGCGTGATGGACATCGACCTCCCCGACGTCCTCGCCGAGATCCGCGCTGTCTTCGATCGCTACGAGGCTGCGCTGGTCGCCAACGACATCGCCGCCCTCGACGCCTTCTTCTGGGACTCGCCGTCGACCGTCCGCTACGGCGCCGGCGAGAACCTCGTCGGCATCGACGCGATCCGGCGCTTTCGCGCGGCGCGGCCGTCCGCCGGCCTGGCGCGCACGTTGCGGCGCACCGTGATCACCACGTACGGGCGCGACAGCGCGACCGCGATGACCGAATTCGTGCGGCCGGCCTTCGAGTACGACGGCCGGCTGACGCGCATCGGCCGGCAGAGCCAGACCTGGGTGCGCCTGCCGGTCGGCTGGCGCGTCGTCGCCGCGCACGTCAGCGTGCTGCCGCTGGCCGAGCCGGAACCACTCACGTCGCACGAAGCGAACCCGCCACCCCATCAACCCGGAGGATGAACCCATGGACCCGAAGAACCAGACCATCACGCAAGACGACCGCCTGACCACGGAGGCGCAGCGGCGCCGCCAGCTTCTCGCCGCCGGCGCGCTCGGCGCAGGCGCCCTGACGCTGCCCGGCGCGCTGCGCTCCGCGTTCGCGCAGACGACGCTCGTCGTCGGCGTGATCTACGTCGGCCCGCGCGGCGACTACGGCTACAACCAGTCGCAGGCCGCCGGCGCCGCATCGATCAAGAAGATGCCCGGCGTCAAGGTCGTCGAAGAGGAGAACGTGCCCGAGACCGTCGCCTCGCAGAAGACGATGGAGGCGATGATCAACCAGGACAAGGCGACGCTGCTGTTCCCGACCTCGTACGGCTACTTCGACCCGCACATGCTGAAGGTCGCGGAGAAGTACCCGAAGGTGCGCTTCGACCATTGCGGCGGCCTCTGGGTCGAAGGCAAGCACCCGAAGAACACGGGCAGCTACTTCGGCTACATCGACGAATGCCAGTACCTCGCCGGCATCGTCGCGGGCTACACCAGCAAGACCAAGAAGCTCGGCTTCATCGCCGCCAAGCCGATCCCGCAGGTGCTGCGCAACATCAACGCCTTCACGATGGGCGCGCGCTCGGTCGACCCGAGCATCACCACGCGCGTGATCTTCACCGGCGAATGGTCGATGCCGGTCAAGGAAGCGGAAGCCTCGACCAGCCTGATCGACCAGGGCGTGGACGTGCTCACCTGCCACGTCGACAGCCCGAAGGTCATCATGGAGACGGCCGAGAAGCGCGGCGTCTTCTGCAGCGGCTACCACGTCAGCCAGGCCGTGCTCGCGCCGAAGGGCTACCTGACCGGCGCCGAGTGGGACTGGGCGACACCCTACGCGCTCCAGGTGAAGGCGGCCCAGGCCGGCACGCCGATGCCGAACTTCCTGCGCGGCGGCCTGAAGGACGGCTACGTGAAAATGTCGCCGTACGGCCCCGCCGTCGGCGCGCCGGCGAAGAAGAAGGCAGACGAGGTCAAGGCGGCCATGATGAAGGGCGACTACGTCATCTTCGCGGGCGGCACGAAGGACAACAAGGGCGGCGTCGTGGTGCCGGCGGGCAAGGGCTACGAGCAGACCAACGGCGAGCTCGAGAAGATGAACTACCTCGTCGAAGGCGTGGTCGGTTCGATCCCGGGCTGATCGGGAGCATGCCGTGAGCAGCCTGACCGCGGACGGCCCGGTGCCGGGCGCCGCCACCGGACCCGTGCCGGTGGCGGCTCCGGCGCCCGCGCCGCCACCGCTGGCCTATGCACGGTCGCGCGCGGTCGGTCAGTCGGTGCTGCCGGCGCTCGCGGCGCTCGGCATCACGATCGTCCTGTTCTCGCTGGCCGTGGGACTGGCCGGCTTCAACCCGTTCGAGGTCTGGTCGCTGATCGCACAGGGCGGCTTCGGCGACGCGTTCGCCTGGCAGAACACGCTGCAACGCGCGGCGCCGCTCGTCCTCACCGGCCTCGCGGTGGCGCTGCCGGCGCAGGCGGGCCGCGTCATCATCGGGGCCGAGGGTGCGCTGGTGCTGGGCGGGCTGGCGGCCTCCGCGTTCGGCAACGTGCTCGCCGATGCGCACGCCGGGGCGGCATTCGTCTGGCCGGCCATGGCCATCGCCGGCGCGCTCGCCGGCGGCGTCTGGATCGGCATCGTCGGCTGGCTGCGCGAGAAGCGCGAGGTCAACGAGACCATCGCCAGCCTGCTGATGTCGTTCATCGCCATCGCGCTCTTCAATCAATGCGTCGAGACCGTGCTGCGCGATCCGGCCAGCCTGAACAAGCCGTCGACGCGGCCCTTGCCCGATGCGCTGATGCTGCCCTCGATGCCCGGCATCGACGTGCACTGGGGTCTGGCACTCGGCATCGCCGTCGCGCTGATCGCGTGGGGCGTGATGCGGCTGACACCGCTCGGCATGGCCGTGCGCGTGGCGGGCGGCAATCCGCGTGCGGCGCTCGGCGTCGGCCTGCCGGTCGGTCTGCTGACGATCGGCGCCTGTGCCGCCGGCGGCGCCTGCGCCGGGCTCGCCGGTGCGGTCGAGGTCGCCGCGGTGCACGGCGCGGCCAACGCGTCGCTGATCGCCGGCTACGGCTACAGCGGCATCCTGATCGCCTTCGCCGCGCGCTTCTCGCCGGCCGGCGTGGTGCCGGTCGCGATCCTGGTCGGCGGCATCGCCGCGAGCGGCAGCCTGCTGCAGCGGCGCCTCGGCCTGCCAGACGCCTCGGTGATGGTGCTGCTCGGCTTCGCGTTCGTGGCGCTGATCGGCTGCGAGACCCTGCGCGGGCGGTCGTTCACCTGGGGGAGGAAACGCCATGGCTGACATCGCGACG
>CAZZVH010000143.1:0-8473 GCA_964657365.1 uncultured Burkholderiaceae bacterium | reverse complement strand
CGCGCGGATCGAGACCGATTTCATCACCCGCCAGCGCGGCATGTTCAGCTATTCGGGCCTGTCGAAGGCGCAGATGCAGCGCCTGCGCAGCGAGTTCGGCATCTACGGCGTCGATTCCGGCCGCATCTGCGTCGCCGCGCTGAACGACGGCAACCTCGATGCCGTCGTCGCCGCCATCACCCGTGTCAGCGAGGAGACCGCGGCATGATGCTGTACGAGTGGTACGAAGCGCAGCGAGCGCTGCTGAGCCCGTTCTCGGAATTCGCAGGTGCCTCGTCGAAGCTCTTCGACCATCCGCTGTCGGTGTTCGCGCACACGCCGATGGCGCATCGGGTCTCGGCGGGCCTCGAGCTGATGCATCGGCTGGCCAAGGACTACGAGAAGCCGGAATTCAACATCCGCTCCGTGCAGATCGACGGCGTCGACGTGGCCGTGCACGAGCAGGTCGCGATCCAGAAGCCGTTCTGCCGGCTGCTGCGCTTCAAGCGCTTCTCCGACGACTTGCCGACGCTGCAGCGCATGAAGACGCAGCCCACGGTGCTGATCGTCGCACCGCTGTCGGGGCATCACTCCACGCTGCTGCGCGAAACCGTGCGCGAGATGCTGCGCGACCACAAGGTGTTCATCACCGACTGGACGGATGCCCGCATGGTCCCCAACGACCAGGGGCCGTTCCATCTCGACGACTACGTGGCGTACGTGCAGGAATTCATCCGCTCGATCGGGCCGGAAGTGAACGTGATCTCGGTCTGCCAGCCGACCGTGCCGGTGCTGGCGGCGATCTCGCTGATGGCCACCGCCGGCGAGCCCACCCCGCGGACGATGACGATGATGGGCGGCCCGATCGACGCGCGCAAGAGTCCGACGGCGGTCAACAACCTGGCCACCAACAAGAGCCTGTCCTGGTTCGAGAACAACGTCATCCACCGGGTGCCGGTCAATTTCCCCGGCACGGGACGCGCGGTCTATCCGGGCTTCCTGCAGCATGCCGGCTTCATCGCCATGAACCCCGACCGGCATTTGAAGTCGCACTACGACTACTTCAGGGATCTCATCCGCGGCGACGACGACCAGGCCGATTTCCACCGCGGCTTCTACGACGAGTACAACGCCGTGCTCGACATGCCGGCCGAGTACTACATCGACACCATCAAGACGGTCTTCCAGGACTTCTCGCTCGTCAACGGCACCTGGGCGATCGATGGGCAACTCGTCCGGCCGCAGGACATCAGGACGACTGCGCTGCTGACCATCGAAGGCGAGCTCGACGACATCTCGGGCGCCGGCCAGACCAGAGCGGCCCACGACCTGTGCACCGGCATCCCGGCGCGGCTGCAGTTCCACTACGACGCGATCGGGGCCGGCCACTACGGCATCTTTTCCGGCCGCCGATGGCGCGAGAACGTCTACCCGCAGGTGCGCGATTTCATCGCCTCGCACCAGGGGCCGGCGACGACGCGCGCACCGAAGGCGACCTCGCGGCTGCTGGGGACGTCGGACGCCCTGCCGTCTCGCGCCAGGAAAAGCGGCACCGCGGTCCGTCGCAAGCGCGCGGCGCCCTGAGGCATCGCGTTGGCCGAGACCGCACGGCTCGCGGAGGCGCTGCTCGACGCGTTGCCGCAGACGCAATGCACGCGCTGCGGCTATCCGGATTGCCGCGGCTACGCGGAAGCGATCGCCGAGGACGCTGCCGACATCGACCGCTGCCCGCCCGGCGGCGCCGAAGGCATCGTTCGCCTCGCCGCCATCGCCGGTCGCCCGGTCCGGCCGCTCGATGCCGGCTGCGGCGTCGAAGGACCACGAGCCCTCGCGCTGGTCGACGAAGCCTGGTGCATCGGCTGCGCGCTGTGCCTCGCCGCCTGCCCGGTCGATGCGATCGTGGGTGGCAACAAGAGGATGCACACGGTGATCGACGCGCTCTGCACCGGCTGCGAGCTGTGCATCCCGGCGTGTCCGGTCGATTGCATTTCGCTGGTCCCCGCGTCCGGAACGCGCACGGGGTGGCAGGCCTGGGGCCTCGCCGAGGCAGCCCTGGCGCGGAATCGCTACGACGTGCGGCGTGAACGCCTCGGTGTCGAGGAGCAGGCGCAATGACCCGCCTGCCCGAATTCGCGCTATGGCCCGGAACCACTCGCAATCATGGATGACGCATCGATCGTTCCGTTCTTCACGACCTTGCGCGCTGCGAACCCGGAGCCGGCGAGCGAGCTCGAGTACGCCAGCATCTTCGAGCTGCTCGCCGCCGTGCTGCTGTCGGCGCAAGCCACCGACCGCGGCGTGAACAAGGCGACCCGGCATCTGTTCGCGATCGCCCCGACGCCCCGGAAGATGCTCGCGCTCGGGCTTCCCGCCATCGAGAACGCGATCCGGACGATCGGCCTGTTCCGGACCAAGGCGAAGAACCTCCACGCGACCTGCGCCATCCTGGTCGCCGAGCATGGCGGGCTGGTGCCGCGCACGAGGGAGGCACTCGAAGCCTTGCCGGGCGTGGGCCGCAAGACCGCGAACGTGGTCCTGAACAATGCCTTCGGCGACGCCACGCTCGCTGTCGACACGCACGTCTTCCGGGTCTCCAACCGGACCGGCCTGGCACCCGGGCGCACGCCGCTGGAGGTCGAACTGGGCTTGCTCGAGCGCGTTCCCGACGAGTTCCTGGGCAATGCCCACCACTGGCTCATCCTGCACGGCCGATACGTCTGCCTGGCCAGGCGGCCGCTCTGCGAGCAATGCGCCGTGGCGCGCTGGTGTGATTCGGCGCCATTGTTTCTCGCTGAATTCGCAGCCCGCCGTCCATGAACGCCGTCACGGGCCGGGGTGGTTCCGGCCCTTGAATCGCTCTTCGGCACGGGTTCGCGGCAGGCGACGACGCCTACAATTCGCCACCCTGCCCGCGCCGGAGCGCCATGTCCACGATCGAAGATCTCGCCGAACGCGTGGAACGCCTGCTGCTGCGGCACGACGAAGTGCAGCGGACCAACGCCCTCTTGCGCGATCAGCTCGCCACCGTGACGCACGAGCGCGACAACCTTCGTTCCAGGCTCAACGCCGCGCGCAGCCGCATCGACGTGCTGCTCGACCGGCTGCCACGGGAAGCAGACCCGGCGTCGCCCCCCATCGATGCGGCCGACACCCTGGCGGCACCGGCCGACGACAAGCTGCGGAGGGTCGGATGAAGCAGGTCGAGGCGACCATCCTCGGTCAGAGCTACATCCTCGGCTGCCCCGAAGACGGGGAAGGCGCGCTGCTCCAGGCGGTGGCCGCCGTCGACCGCGAGATGAGCTCGATTCGCGATGGCGGCAAGGTGAAGGCACGCGAACGGATCGCGGTGCTGGCCGCTCTCAACCTCGCCTTCGCGCTGGCCGAACGGCCCCACGCGCCGCGTGCCGACGGCGACGACGATTCCGGCGCCGACGACGCGCCGGCGGCCGACGCGACGCAGTCGCACGGCGTCGATCTCGCCAGCCTGATCCGGCGCGTCGACATGGCCCTCGGCGCTGACGGACAACTGCTCTGAAACGCCTCGCCGCGAGGCGCCGCGGCATAGAATGATCCTGTCCGTCGCGCTCGCGTGAGCTTTATATTTCCTTGAACCGATGCTCGCAAGAGCAAGGGCTTGGAACATCGCCCGGTTGGTGTGATCGTCTCGCGTCAGATGAACCCGAAGCCGGGCTGACCTCGCCCACCTGAACTGCCTGGGTTCAGGAATGCGGTTCACGTGTGTTGCGGCGGACACCTATTCGTTTCGACTTCCATCCATGCGCCATTGGCTGATGAAGAGCGAGCCGACCGAATGCTCGGTCGACGACGTCGCGAGAGCGCCAAAGAAAACGGTGCCGTGGGTCGGCGTGCGCAACTACCAGTCGCGCAATTTCATGCGCAGCGAGATGCAGGTCGGCGACGGCGTGCTGTTCTATCACTCGTCCTGCCCGGAGCCCGGAATCGCCGGCCTCGCCGAGGTCGCCTCTGCCGCCTATCCCGACCCGACCCAGTTCGATCCGGCCAGCCACTACCTCGATCCGAAATCCGATCCGTCGGCACCGCGCTGGTCGCTCGTCGACGTGCGGCTGGTGCGCAAGACCCGTCTGCTCGGCCTGGCCGAGATGCGAACGATCCCGGCCCTCGCCGGCATGCGTTTGCTGCAGCGCGGCAATCGCCTGTCGATCACGCCGGTGAGTGCGGACGAGTGGAAGCACATCACGCAGTTGCTGGCTTGATCGCCACGTTCACCCGGACGCTCCCGATCGGCCCGGAAATTGCGAAGCATGGGTCGCAGACGACCGCATCATGAGCATCGCACGCTACATCAGGGAGATCGGACGCGGCCGCGACGGCGCCCGGTCGCTCGGCGTGGCCGACGCGCACGACCTGCTGAGCCAGGTGCTCGACGCGCGGGTCACCGATCTCGAGATCGGCGCGTTCGCCCTGGCGATGCGCATCAAGGGCGAATCGGTGGACGAACTCGCCGGCTTCCTGCAGGCCGCGCAGGAGCGCTGCATCGCCATCCACAGCGATGTCGCGACGGTCGTGCTGCCGTCGTACAACGGCTCGCGCAAGATCCCCAACCTCACGGCGCTGCTCGCGCTGCTCCTGGCGCAACAGGGCGTTCGCGTCCTGGTGCACGGCGTCGCGGACGACGGGGCGCGCGTCACGACAGCGGAGATCTTTCGCCACCTCGGCCTCACCTGCGCGACGCAGGAGCGCGAGATCGACGACGCCTGGAGCCGTCGCGAGCCGGCCTTCATCCGGATCGACGCGCTCTGCCCTTCGCTCGCCAAGCTGCTCCAGGTGCGCCAGGTGGTCGGCCTGCGCAACCCGGGCCACACCATCGCCAAGTTGTTGTCCGGCTGCGGCGGCAGGACGTTGCGCGTCGTCAACTTCACGCATCCGGAGTACGGCACGCGTCTGGCGGAGTTCGCCGCGCAGACCGGCGCCGATCTGTTGCTGATGCGCGGCACCGAAGGCGAGCCCGTCGCCGACGCCCGGCGCCTGCAGAAGATGGACGTGTATCTCGACGGAAAGCTCCGGCCCGAGTTGTCGGTGGCCGGGCAGGCGGGCGTCGTCACCGAAATGCCGGTGCTGCCGCGCACCAGCGACGCGCCGACGACGGCCGGCTACATCCAGGGCATCGTCAGCGGCGCCATGCCCGCGCCGCCCGCCCTGACGGCGCAGGTCGCGTGCCTGATGCGCGCGCTCGAGGCAGCAGGCCGGCCGCAACCGCACGAAGCCTTCGCTTGAGCATGCGATCGGCCCTGCCGCCGCGATAATCGCCCGGCCGCCCCGGAAAACCATCCATGACGACGATCGACAAGCTCAACAAACTGTCGCGCTCGCACGGCGCGCTGGAGCCGGGCAAGGGCATGGTGTCCGGCGTCATCGCGCTGTCGCTGGCCATCCTCTGCCTGCTCGGCGTGCTGGCCTTTCACTTCCCCGAATACCTGACCACGCCGCAGCTGCGCAAGTCCTACAGCGTCGACGTGATGCGGATGCTGCTGTTCTGGTCGCTCGTGCTGTCGGGTGCGCTGGCGCTGTTCAACGTCGTCATGAGCCGGGCCCGCTGGCTCGCGCTCAGCGCGTTCGTTCTCATCGGCGTGAGCCTCCTGCTCGGCGGCAACAAGGTGCCGGTCAACGACTTCGCCGACGGCACGCCCTACATCGGTCTCGACTGGTTCATCCTCGACCTGCTCGGCTCGACGTTGATCTTCGTCTTCATCGAAAAAGTGTTCGCGCTGCGCAAGGACCAGCCGGTATTCCGTTCCGAGTGGCAGTGCGACTTCCACCACTTCATCGTCAATCACATGATCGTCGGCTTCGTGCTGCTGGCGACCAACCTGCTCGTGCACAAGCTGTTCGGATGGGCCGCGAAGGACGGCGTGCGCGCCTGGGTGCAGGACCTGCCGTTCCCGATCGCGCTGTTCCTGATCGTCCTGGTCGCCGACCTGGTGCAGTACTGGACGCATCGCGGCTACCACGAGGTGCCGATGCTCTGGCGGCTGCACGCGGTGCATCACAGCGTCAAGAGCATGGACTGGCTGGCCGGCTCGCGCCAGCACATCCTCGAGCTGATCATGACGCGCACGCTGGTGCTCGCGCCGATCTTCGTGCTCGGCTTCTCCAAGGAAGTGATCGACACCTACATCGTCATCGTCGGTTTCCAGGCGGTCTTCAACCATGCCAACGTCAGCGTGCGGCTGGGCCCGCTTCGCTACGTGATCGTGACGCCGAACTTCCACCACTGGCATCACTCGCAGGACGCCGAAGGCATCGACAGGAACTACGCCGCCCACTTCGCCTTCATCGACTACGCCTTCGGCACCGCCCACAAGGCCGACCGGAAGTGGCCCGACCAGTACGGCGTCGTCGGCGACTACGTGCCGAACGGCTTCATGAAGCAGCTGCGCTTCCCGTTCGTCTGGAAGGGGTGATGCGTCTCGCGCGTCGATCGCGCAACCTTCTTCTCGTCGTCGCCGCGCTGCCGCTCTGGGGCTGCGCCACCCGCTACGAGCCGCCGACGGCGACGTCGGGACCGCACGTGCGCATGCAGACGTCGTCGATCGCGCCGGGCCGAGGCGGCGAGATGATCACCGCCGAGTCACTCGAGCCGGGCGACATCCTGCTGAGCTCCGGCTCGACGCTGCAATCCCTCGGCATCCAGCTGGCCACCCTGGCGCCGGTCAGCCACGCATCGGTCTATCTCGGCGAAGGCAGGATCGCCGAGGCCGTGGGCGAAGGCGTGCGCCTCACCTCGGTCGACGCTTCGATGCGCGAAGAGCAGATGATCGTCGCCTTCCGCCAGCCGCAGCTGGGCCCGGCGCAGGCCGACCGGATCCGCGCCTGGTCGCTGTCGCAGGTGGGAGCGCACTACAACTTCGTCGGTGTCCTGCTCGATGCGCCGTTCGTGCTGAGCCGGCGGGCGTGCGAAGTGCCGTTCGTGCCGGACGCCGTCCGCGACGCGTGCGTGCGCGGTTTCGCGGTGATCGAGCTGAGCGCCAGCAGCGACGACCGCTTCTTCTGCTCCCAATTCGTGCTCGAGGCCTATCGCCAGGCCGGCGCGCCGCTGACCGATGCCGACCCGCGCTGGGTCAGCCCGGCCGATCTGCTGCACATGCGCGACGGCGATGTCGCCACCATCGCGCCTGCCAGGCCGCTCCGCTACGTCGGCCACCTGAAGTACACGCCACCGCAGGCGACCGGGCAGGTCGAGGCGCGCTGAGCCGCGCCCTTCGCTGCGATGTCGCGGTCGTCGGCGCGGGCGCCGCCGGCCTGTTCTGCGCCGGCATGGCCGGGCAGCTCGGCCTGCGCGTCCTCCTGATCGATCACGCGGAGAAAGTCGGCGAGAAGATCCGGATCTCGGGCGGCGGGCGCTGCAATTTCACCAACCGCGAAACGGGGCCTGCGCAGTTCGTGTCGCGCAACCCGGACTTCTGCCGATCGGCGCTGGCCCGCTACACACCGGCCGACTTCATCGCCCTGGTGGATCGGCATGGCATCGCCTGGCACGAGAAGCACAAGGGACAGCTCTTCTGCGACGATTCGAGCCGGCAGATCGTCGACATGCTCCTGGCGGAATGCGACGTGGGCGGCGTCGAGAGATGGCAGCCATGTACCGTGGAGGCGGTCACGCACGAGGCCGCAGGATTCATGTTGGAAACGTCGCGCGGCCCGGTCTCGGCAAGCCGCCTGGTGATCGCCACCGGCGGCCTGTCGATCCCGCAGATCGGCGCCAGCGACTTCGGCTACCGGCTGGCGCGGCAGTTCGGGCACCGCATCGTCGAGACGCGGCCCGCACTGGTTCCGCTCCTGCTCGCGGCCGACCCGGCGCCGTTCGAAGGCCTGTCAGGCGTCGCCCTGCCGGCGAACGTGTCCGTGGGCGCCGGGCGCTCGCGCACCGAGTTCCAGGAGGATCTGCTGCTGACGCACCGGGGCCTCAGCGGGCCGGCGACGCTGCAGATCTCGACCTACTGGCAGCCCGGGGAACGGCTGGCGATCGATTTCGCACCCGGCGTCGACCTGCGCGCCGTCCTGGACAACGCCAAGCGGACGTCGGCGCGCAGCGCCGGCGCGGTGCTCGCCGAGATCCTGCCCAGGCGCTTCGTCGACGCCTGGCTGGCCGCGCGCCCCGAGTGGCAGGGCCGCAAGCTCGCCGAGAGCCGCGACCGCGACCTGGCCGCGCTGGCCGACAGCCTGCACGGCTGGAGCGGCGTGCCGTCGGGCACCGAGGGCTACCGCAAGGCCGAGGTCACGTCGGGGGGCGTCGACACCCGCGAGCTCGACTCGCGGAGCCTCGAGAGCAGGCGGACGCCGGGCCTGCATTTCATCGGCGAAGTGGTCGACGTGACCGGCTGGCTCGGCGGCTACAACTTCCAATGGGCCTGGGCCAGCGCGGCAGCCTGCGCCCGGGCGTTGGCCGCCGATTGCGGGCGTCCGGACGGCAAGCTATAATCGAAAGCTCTGCGTACTGCTGCCGTACGCCCAC
>CAZZVH010000142.1:0-8495 GCA_964657365.1 uncultured Burkholderiaceae bacterium | reverse complement strand
CCCTACCTGCCGATGTCCATGGCCAAGGGCCTGCTGCCCGACACCCATCCGCAGTCCGCCTCGGCGACGCGCTCGCACGTGCTGGCCGAAGCCGACGTGGTGATGCTGGTCGGCGCGCGGCTCAACTGGCTGCTTTCGCACGGCAAGGGCAAGACCTGGGGAGCCGACAAGGGCGCCAAGCAGTTCATCCAGATCGACATCTCGCCGACCGAGATCGACAGCAACGTCGCGATCGCGGCGCCGGTGATCGGCGACATCGGCTCGTGCGTCGCCGCCCTGCTCGCCGGCCTCGGCCCGAACTGGGCGAAGCCGCCGGCCGACTGGACCGCGGGCATCGCCGACCGCAAGGACAAGAACCTGTCGAAGATGGCGGCGCAGCTCGCGGCGCGACCGTCGCCGATGAACTTCCACAGCGCGCTCAGCGTCATCCGCGACCAGGTCAAGGCGCGGCCCGACGCGATCGTCGTCAACGAAGGCGCCAACACGCTCGACTTCACGCGCTCGATTGTCGACATGTACGAGCCGCGCAAGCGCCTCGACGTCGGCACCTGGGGAATCATGGGCATCGGCATGGGCTTCGCCGTGGCGGCCGCTGTGGTCACCGGCAAGCCGGTGATCGCGATCGAGGGCGACAGCGCGTTCGGCTTCAGCGGCATGGAGGTGGAGACGATCTGCCGCTACAACCTGCCGATCTGCGTCATCGTCTTCAACAACAACGGCGTCTACAAGGGCACCGACGTCAACACCTCCGGCACCGCCGACGTGGCGCCCACCGTGTTCGTCAAGAACGCCCGCTACGACAAGCTGATGGAAGCGTTCGGCGGCGTCGGCGTCCACGCGACCACGACCGACGAGCTGCAGAAGGCGCTGACCGAGGCCGTCGCCTCGGGGCGGCCGACGCTCATCAACGCCGTCATCGACGAGACGGCGGGCACCGAGAGCGGCCGCATCACCAGCCTCAACCCCCAGGCGGCGAAGAAGCCGACCACCTGATTTCCACCGATTCCGAATCCGAATCCCAGTACCCAGGAGCACGCCATGAGCGACCTACCCCTTTCAGGCATCAAGATCATCGACTTCACGCACGTCCAGGCAGGGCCGGCCTGCACGCAACTGCTCGCGTGGTTCGGCGCCGACGTGATCAAGCTCGAGCGCCCCGGCGCCGGCGACGTGACGCGCTCGCAGCTGCGCGACATTCCGAACGCCGACGCGCTCTATTTCACGATGCTCAACAGCAACAAGCGCTCGCTGACGCTGAACACCAAGGATCCCGAAGGCAAGGAAGTGCTGGAGAAGCTGATCCGCGAATCGGACGTCATGGTCGAGAACTTCGGCCCCGGCGCGCTCGACCGCATGGGCTTCACCTGGGAGCGCATCCAGGAGCTGAACCCCGGAATGATCCTGGCCTCCGTCAAGGGCTTCTCCGACGGCCACCACTACGAGGACCTGAAGGTCTACGAGAACGTCGCCCAATGCGCCGGCGGCGCCGCCTCGACCACCGGCTGGTGGAAGGGCGAGCAGGCCGGCCCGATGATCAGCGCCGCGGCGCTGGGCGACAGCAACACAGGCATGCACCTGGCCATCGGCATCCTCACGGCCATCATCGGCCGCCAGAAGACCGGCAAGGGCCAGAAGGTCGCCTGCTCCATGCAGGACGCCGTGCTCAACCTGTGCCGCGTCAAGATGCGCGACCAGCAGCGCCTGGAGAAGATCGGCTATCTCGAGGAGTACCCGCAGTACCCGCACGAGATGGAGGCGTTCAAGGACAAGGTCACGCCACGCGGCGGCAACGCGGGCGGCGGCGGCCAGCCGGGCTGGATTCTCAAGTGCAAGGGCTGGGAGACCGACCCCAACGCCTACATCTACTTCACGGT
Source organism: uncultured Burkholderiaceae bacterium (assembly GCA_964657365.1). Taxonomy (GTDB): domain Bacteria; phylum Pseudomonadota; class Gammaproteobacteria; order Burkholderiales; family Burkholderiaceae_C; genus Schlegelella_A. Next base: position 6,621 of record CAZZVH010000142.1, on the reverse strand, counting down.
CCAGGGCCACGCCTGGGAGCCGATCTGCAACGCGCTCGGCAAGCCGGAGTGGAAGACCGATCCGGCCTACACCACGCCGCGTGCGCGCCAGCCGCACATCGAGGAAATCTTCGCGACGATCGAGGCGTTCATCGCCGACAAGACCAAGTTCGAGGCCGTCGACATCTTCCGCAAGTTCGACATCCCTTGCGCACCGGTGCTGTCCATGTACGAGCTGCTGCGCGACGAATCGCTGATCGCCAGCGGCTCGGTCGTCGAGGTGCCGCACAAGGAGCGCGGAAACTACTGGACGATCGGCAGCCCGATCAAGTTCTCGGGTTTCAAGCCGGACGTCACCGGATCACCGCTGCTGGGCGAGCACAGCGAAGAGGTGCTCAAGGAGCTGGGCTACAGCGCCGACAAGATCGCGGCGATGAAGGCCAAGGAAATCGTCTGACGCCATGTCGATGAATCCGCGCCGATGAAGACCGGCGTCGACTGCCACGCCCTGGTGGCCGCGGCGCCGGACGCCGTCATCGCGTCGGACGCCGCTGGCGCCATCACGCTGTGGAATCCGGGCGCCGAGCGCATCTTCGGCTACAGCGAAGACGAGGCGCTCGGTCGCTCGCTGGATCTCATCACGCCAGAACGTTTGCGTGCGCGCCACTGGCATGGCTACGAAACGTCGATGGCCACCGGCACGACGAAGTACGGCACGACGCTGCTGCGCGTGCCGGCCGCCCACAAGGACGGCCGCGCGCTGTCGATCGCGTTCACTGTCTCCATGCTGTTCGACGATGCCGGCAAGGTGGCGCAGGTCGTGGCGGTCATCCGCGACGAGACCGCGCGCTTCGCCGAGGAGCGTGCGCTGAAGAAACGCATCGCCGAGCTCGAGGCCGGGCTGGTGCCTCACCCGACGGCTTCCTGAGCGAACTCCGATAGAGTGCCTCGCCATGGCCGCGAGCAACCGATGAGCAAGGCACTGTCAGGCGTTCGCATCCTGGATTTCACGCATGTCCAGTCGGGGCCGACCTGCACCCAGCTGCTGGCGTGGATGGGCGCCGACGTGATCAAGGTCGAGCGTGCCGGCGAAGGCGACGCGACGCGCGGCCAGCTGCGCGACGTGCCCGGCGCCGACAGCCTCTACTTCACGATGCTCAACCACAACAAGCGTTCGATCACGCTCGACACCAAGACGGCGGATGGGCGCGAGATCCTCGACAAGCTGATCGTGCGATGCGACGTGCTGGTCGAGAACTTCGCCCCCGGCGCGCTCGACCGAATGGGCATCACCTGGGCGCACGTGCAATCGCTCAACCCGCGCATGATCGTCGGCTCGGTGAAGGGTTTCGGGCCGGGCAAGTACGAACACTGCAAGGTCTACGAGAACGTCGCCCAGTGCGCCGGCGGCGCGGCGTCGACGACCGGCTTCGACGACGGTCCGCCGGTCGTCACCGGCGCGCAGATCGGCGACAGCGGCACCGGCCTGCACCTCGCGCTCGGCATCGTCGCCGCGCTCTACCAGCGCAACACGAGCGGCCGCGGCCAGCAGGTGCTCGCGCCGATGCAGGACGCGGTGCTGAACCTGTGCCGCGTCAAGCTGCGCGACCAGCAACGGCTCGAGCGCACCGGCACGCTGCACGAATATCCGCAATACCCCGACGGCAAGTTCGGCGACGCGGTGCCGCGCGCCGGCAATGCCTCGGGCGGCGGCCAGCCGGGCGCCATCCTGAAGTGCAAGGGTTGGGAGACCGACCCGAACGCCTACATCTACTTCATCACGCAGGCCGCCGTGTGGCCGGCCATCTGCGAGGTGATCGGCGAGAAGCGCTGGATCGACGACCCGGGCTATGCCACGCCAGCGGCGCGGCTGCTCCACCTGAAGCCCATCTTCGCGCGGATCGAGCGCTGGACCATGACCCTGACCAAGTACGAGGCCATGGACGTGCTGAACCTGCACGACATTCCGTGCGGGCCGATCCTGTCGATGAAGGAGATCGCGGAAGACCCGTCGCTGCGCGAGAACGGCACGATCGTCGAGGTCGACCACCCCGGCCGGGGCCGCTACACGACGGTCGGCAATCCGATCAAGATGTCGGACAGCCCGACCGAGGTGACGCGTTCACCGCTGCTGGGTGAGCACACCGACGACGTGCTGGCGTGGCTCGGCTACAGCGTGGCCGACGTGGCGCGGCTGCGCGAGCACCGCATCGTCTGACGATCGAGGTGGGCGCTCACACGCCCGGATCACTCGGATCAGTGCGAGGCTTCGGCCTGGAATGATCCGCCGGTGCTGGCGCGCGCCTGCCAGGATGCGCGGACTGCGCGATACAGGATCACGATCGGCAGGGCCGAGACGAGCTCGCTCAGGAACGCGTCGGAGGGGCGAGCGGCGGCGAGCGGCAGGGTCGTCGAGGTGGACATGGCGAGGGCTTTCGTTGGACTGGGCGTAGTTTAGGGTAAACCCTAGACCCTCGCAACGCACAAGGTCACGCCGCAGGCCGCTCCGTGCGGCCCGCGCCGATCTCACCTGGCCGACATCGCCTCGGCCGTTTCCAGCCGCGCGTCCAGCAATTCCTGCTGAACCCGGTTGAAGCGGCTGTACTCCTGCTGCCACGCCGACGGCTGCATGACACGCGTCACTTCCACGGCCGTGACCTTGTATTCCGGGCAGTTGGTGGCCCAGTCGGAATTGTTGGTCGTGATGACGTTCGCGCCCGATTCCGGGAAATGGAAGGTCGTGTAGACGACGCCGGGCTGCATCCGCTCCGAGACCACCGCGCGCAGGACGGTTTCGCCGGCCCGGCTCCGGATGCCGACCCAGTCGTCGGCGTGGATGCCGCGCTCCTCCGCATCGTGCGGATGGATCTCGAGGCGGTCTTCGCTGTGCCACTGGTTGTTGTCGGTGCGACGCGTCTGTGCGCCGACGTTGTACTGCGACAGGATCCGGCCGGTGGTCAGCAGCAGCGGGAATTTCTTCGTCACCTTCTCGTCGGTCGGCACATAGCGGGTGATGATGAACCGGCCCTTGCCGCGCACGAAGGTATCGATGTGCATCGTCGGCGTGCCCTCCGGCGCGGCCTCGTTGCAGGGCCACTGGATGCTGCCCAGCGCGTCGATCTTGTCGTAGCTCACGCCCTGGAATGTCGGCGTGAGCGACGCGATCTCGGCCATGATCTCCGAGGGATGCTTGTAGTCCATCGTGCAGCCGAGCGCGTTGGCCAGCTTCACGGTCACTTCCCAGTCTGCCAGCCCGGCCTTCGGCGGCATCACCTTGCGCACGCGCGAGATGCGGCGCTCTGCGTTGGTGAAGGTGCCGTCCTTCTCGAGGAACGAGGAGCCCGGCAGGAACACGTGCGCGTACTTGGCGGTCTCGTTCAGGAACAGGTCCTGCACGACCACGCATTCCATCGCCATCATGGCCGCGGCGACGTGCTGCGTGTTGGGGTCCGACTGGACGATGTCCTCGCCTTCGCAATAGAGGCCCTTGAACTCGCCGCCGATCGCGGCATCGAACATGTTCGGGATGCGCAGGCCGGGCTCGGGGCTGATCTCCACGCCCCAGGCCGCTTCGAACGACATCCGCGCGGTCGTGTCGGACACGTGGCGGTAACCAGGCAGCTCGTGCGGGAAGGAGCCCATGTCGCAGGCGCCCTGCACGTTGTTCTGGCCGCGCAGCGGGTTCACGCCGACGCCTTCGCGGCCGACGTTGCCGGTGGCCATCGCGAGATTGGCGATGCCCATCACCATGGTCGAGCCCTGGCTGTGCTCGGTGACGCCGAGGCCGTAGTAGATCGCGCCGTTCTCGGCCGATGCGAACAGCCGCGCCGCGGCACGCACCTCGGCAGCGGCGACGCCGGTGAAAGCTTCCATGGCTTCCGGCGAGTTCTCCGGCAGGGCGCAGAAGTCGCGCCACTCGGCGAACGAGGCGGTGTCGCAGCGCTCGGCGACGAAGGCCTCGTCGACCAGCCCTTCCGTGACGACGACGTGCGCCAGCGACGTGATCACCGCGACGTTCGTGCCCGGCTTGAGCGGCAGGTGGTGCTCCGCCTGAACGTGCGGCGAGCGAACCATGTCGATCCGGCGCGGGTCGACGATGATGAGCTTGGCGCCCTCGCGCAGGCGCTTCTTCATGCGCGATGCGAACACCGGGTGTCCGTCGGTCGGGTTGGCGCCGATGACCATGATCACGTCGGCCTTCTCGACCGACTTGAAGGTCTGCGTGCCGGCCGATTCGCCGAGCGTCTGCTTCAGGCCGTAGCCGGTGGGCGAGTGGCAGACGCGGGCGCAGGTGTCGACGTTGTTGTTGCCGAAGCCGGCGCGCACGAGCTTCTGCACGAGGTAGGTTTCCTCGTTCGTGCAGCGCGACGACGTGATGCCGCCGATCGAATCGCGGCCGTACTTGGCTTGCAGGCGGCGGAACTCGCTGGCCGCATGGTCGATGGCGACGTCCCAGCTCACCTCCTGCCACGGGTCGGTGATCGCGGCGCGGATCATCGGCTTCAGCATGCGGTCCTGGTGGGTCGCGTAGCCCCAGGCGAAGCGGCCCTTGACGCACGAATGGCCTTCGTTGGCCTTGCCGTCCTTCCACGGCACCATGCGCACGACCTCGCTGCCCTTCATCTCCGCCTTGAAGGCGCAGCCGACGCCGCAATAGGCGCAGGTGGTGATGGCGCTGTGCTCGGGCTGGCCCATCCAGATGACGGTCTTTTCCTGCAGCGTCGCCGTCGGGCAGGCCTCGACGCAGGCGCCGCAGCTGACGCACTCCGAGTCCATGAAGTCCTCGTCCTGGCCGGCCGAGACGCGCGATTCGAAGCCGCGGCCGCTGATGGTCAGCGCGTAGGTGCCCTGCGTCTCCTCGCAGGCCCGGACGCAGCGGTTGCAGACGATGCACTTGGAGGGGTCGTAGGTGAAGTACGGGTTGGATTCGTCCTTCTTGTCCTTCAGGTGGTTGGCGCCGTCGAAGCCGTAGCGCACGTTGCGCAGGCCGGTGACGCCGGCCATGTCCTGCAGTTCGCAGTTGCCGTTGGCCGAGCAGGTGAGGCAGTCGAGCGGGTGGTCGGAGATGTAGAGCTCCATCACGCCCTTGCGCAGGTCCTGCAGCTTCGGCGTCTGCGTCTTCACCTTCATGCCGGCTTCGGCGGGGGTCGTGCACGAGGCCGGGTAGCCGCGCCGGCCTTCGATCTCCACCAGGCAGAGGCGGCAGGAGCCGAACGGCTCGAGGCTGTCCGTCGCGCACAGCTTGGGCACGTTGATGCCGGCGTTGACGGCGGCGCGCATCAGCGACGTGCCCTTCGGCACGGTGACGTCGACGCCGTCGATCTCCAGCGTGATCTCCTGCTCCGACTCGCGTCGCGGCGTTCCGTAGTCGGTGTCTCTCAGATGGTCGAGCATGTCGTGTCCTGCAGTTCTGCGCGCGGCGATCAGGCGGCGGCGCGGTCGGGCACCGTCAGACCGAAGTCTTCCGGGAAGTGGTTGAGCGCGGAGATCACCGGGTACGGCGTCATGCTGCCCATGGCGCAGAGCGAGCCGTGGACCATCGTGTCGCACAGGTCGCGCAGCAGGGCGACCTGCTGCGGGCGATTGACGTCGGCGCGGATCTTGTCGATCACCTCGACGCCGCGCGTCGAGCCGATCCGGCACGGCGTGCACTTGCCGCACGACTCGATGGCGCAGAACTCCATCGCGTAGCGGGCCAGGCTCGAGAGATCGGCCGTGTCGTCGTGCACGACCAGGCCGCCGTGGCCGATCGCCGCGCCGACGGCGACATAGGACTCGTAGTCCATCGGCACGTCCCACTGCGACTCGGGCAGGTAGGCGCCGAGCGGCCCGCCGACCTGCACCGCCTTGATCGGCCTGCCGGTGCGCGAACCGCCGCCGAAGGTGAAGAGCAGCTCGCGCAAGGTGACGCCGAATGCTTTCTCGACCAGGCCGCCGTGCTTGATGTTGCCGGCCAGCTGCATCGGCAGCGTGCCGCGCGAACGGCCCATGCCGAAGTCCTTGTAGAACGCCGCGCCGCGCGCCAGGATGATCGGCACGCTCGCCAGCGTGATGACGTTGTTGATCAGCGTCGGCTTGCCGAACAGGCCGGTGATGGCCGGCAGCGGCGGCTTGGCGCGGACGATGCCGCGCTTGCCTTCGAGGCTCTCGAGCAGCGCCGTCTCCTCGCCGCACACGTACGAGCCGGCGCCCTTGCGCACATGGAGACGGAAGCCGCGCCCCGAGCCGAGAACGTCGGCGCCGAGAAAGCCGGCGCCCTCGGCCAGCGCGATCGCCTCGTTCATCACCGCGATCGCGTGCGGGTACTCGGAGCGGATGTAGACGTAGCCTTGGGTCGCACCAGTCGCCAGGCCGGCGATCGTCATGCCTTCGATCAGCATGAACGGATCGCCCTCCATCGTCATGCGGTCGGAGAAGGTGCCGGAATCGCCTTCGTCGGCATTGCAGACCACGTACTTCTGCGCCGCCGGCGTGGCGAGCACGGTCTTCCACTTGATGCCGGCGGGGAAGGCCGCGCCGCCGCGGCCGCGCAGGCCCGAATCGAACACCTGCTGGACGACGTCGGCGGGCGCCATCGCGACGGCGCGACGCAGGCCGGCGAAGCCTTCGTGCGCTTCGTAGTCATCGATCGAGAGCGGATCG
>CAZZVH010000141.1:0-8571 GCA_964657365.1 uncultured Burkholderiaceae bacterium | reverse complement strand
GGCAGCGTCATTTCAAGGCCGCATGGCGCAGCATGCGGGCCACGAACCAGATGCTGCCTGCGGCGACGACGATGCAGACCGCCAGCGGGATCAGCATCTCCGCTGCACCGAGCGACTCGCCCTTGAGCACTTTCGTCATCAACGTGTTCTGGGCCAGCGCCGGCACCCAGAGATGCCAGGGCGCCTCGCTGCCCAGGCTAAAGACGTTGACCAACGGCAGCAGCGAGGTCGCCAGGAGCACGACCGTCGAGTTCGCCTGTGCTTCCTTGAAAGTCCTGCAGCGGATCGCCACCGCCATCAGCAAGGCCGACAACGCCGCCGCGAACGGCAGCAGGACCACCAGGAAGAGCAAGGCCTCGCGCGGCCCGTACTGGAACATCGCGGCCAGCGTGTCGCTGCGCAGAAGCCACTGCCCGGGCAGGAAGCTGAACGAGCTCAGCACCGCGATCAGCATGCTGACGCACGCCACGGCACCCCATTTCCCGGCGACGATCGCCCAGCGCTCGGCCGGGTTCATGAGCAACGGCTCGAGGGAGCCGCGTTCGCGTTCCCCCGCCGTCGTGTCGAGCGCCGCGGTGAGCGCGCCGTAGAGCACCGCCATCATCACGAAGAACGGCAGCATGCCGGTGATGCGTGTCGCCCTGGTCTGCGGGCTGGCCAGATCCCGGTTCTCGATCCGGATCGGCTCGAGCACCTGCACGGCGACGCCACGCAGCGCGACGTTGAGCACGGCGCGCTCGCGGCCGAAGCCGCCGAGCAGGCGCTCGATCCGCCCGGTGCTCGACTCCGAACTCTGGTTGGCGCTGTCGGACACGATTTCCAGGGTCGGCGGTTCACCGCGCGCGAGATCCGCCTCGAAGCCCGGCGGCACGACGACCACCGGATCGCTGAGCTTCGATTTCCGCAGCGCCGTCTCGTAGTCCGGCGGTGCTTCCCTGACCGTGTAGGTCTGGCGTTCGAGATAGTTGCGCAGCGTCGGCGCATGGGCCATGCCGGCGACGTAGACCTCGCGCAGCTCGGCACGCGACTCGAGCGACGCGATCAGACCCGAGATCGCGACCAGCACCAGCGGGCCCATCAGCACGGACGAGAACAGCACGGTGAGCAGCGTCCTGCGGTCGCGCAGGGCATCGATCAATTCCTTGCGCAGCACCGTGAAGGCGGCGGAGAGGTGGCGCTTCAAGGCGTCGCCCCCGAACTCCCGTGCGCCGCGACGCCAGGTGCGGATGCGACTGCAGGTGCGGCAGTAAACGCCAGCTTGACGAACGCCTCCTCGAAATCCGTCTCGCCTGTCCGCTCGAGCAATTCGGGCACCGTCCCGCTCGCGACGGTGCGACCGTCGGCAACGACGACGACGCTGTCGCAGAGGCGTTCCACCTCCTGCATGATGTGCGTCGAGAAGACGATGCACTTCGCGCCGCCGGCCGGCGTGCGCAGCCAGCGCAGGCTGTCGCGCAAGGCCCGCGTGGCAAGCACGTCGAGGCCGTTGGTCGGCTCGTCGAGGATGATGTTGGCGGGATCGTGGACGAGTGCCCGCACCAGCGCCGTCTTCATGCGCTCGCCCTGGCTGAATCCCTCCGTCCTGCGGTCGAGCAGGGCGGTCATGTCGAACATGCGGGCGAGGTCCTGCGCACGCGCGTCGGCGGCCTCTCGCTCCATGCCCTGCAGGGCACCGTAGTAGACGATGTTCTCGCGCGCGGTGAGCCGCGGGTAGAGCCCGCGCGAGTCGGACAGCACGCCCATCCGCGCCAGCACCTCGCGTGGCCGCGCGACGACGTCGATGCCGTCGACCAGCAGCGTTCCGGCGTCGGGCGTGAGCAGCGCCGCCAGCATCCGCAAGGTGGTGGTCTTGCCGGCGCCGTTCGGGCCGAGCAGGCCGGTGATGTGGCCGCCGGGCGCAACGAGATTGACGTCGCGCACGGCATGGACGATGCGAGGCGGTTCGCGCCTGCGCGTCATCCGGGCGAACGCGCCGAGACCGCGCATCGGTGTCGCCGCGACGCTGAACGATTTCGCGAGACCGCGGATCTCGATCACCGGAGAGGCTCCGACGCCGCTGTCCCGGCGGGACGCACGATCGGCTCGAACGCCGGCGGCCTGGGCACGTGCGAGACGCAACCGGCGTCCACCGCGAGCGCGTCGGCGCTCGACGCCGCGTCGATGAAACGGAAGACGATGTCGCGCACGCAGCCGATCGTCATCACGCCGTGCCCGGCATTGGCGACGACGACGTGGCGCGCCATCGGGCCGAGCGCCTTCGCGGCCCGCTCGCCATGCCGAGGCGGCGTCACCGGGTCGAGGCTGCCGCTCAGCAACAGGACCGGCGAATCGCTCTTCGGAATGACGTAGAACGCGTCCGGCACCCGGCCGCGCGGCCAGGTCGGGCAGACCTTCTCGTACATGTGCAGGCCGGCGGCCTCGAAGTCGGCGCCCGGCCGGTCGAGCGAAGCGGCGACTTTGGGCATGTCCTCCGCGCAGACGACGGACAAGTGCATGCCGATCGCCAGCCGGCTCGCCGGCGACGACGAACGCGTGGCGTTCAGTCCGATCAGGGCCGAGAAGTCGTCGTGCGACGCGGCCTCGATCGCTGCCGGCAGCGCGGCTGCCAGCGCTGGGGCGTAGAGCGCGCCACCGACGGTGTTGAGCACCATCTCGCGGGTCAGGGTGAAGGGCTCGGGCCGGCCGGTCAGCGCGTCGGTGGCGGTGACGCGCAGGGGCAAGCCGTGCAGCAAGGCGCTGAACCGGACGCGCAGATCCGGATGAGCCCGGGCGCACGCGGGCTCGGCGGCGCAGGCGGCGATCAACGCGTCGAACGCGGCCTGGTTGTCAGCAGACGAGCTCGCCGGCAGGGCCATGTCGGGCGGCGCCACGCCGTCGATGACCGTGCGCCGCACCGATGCCGGAAACTGGCGCAGGACCTCGAGCGCGACGCGGGTGCCGTACGAGCCGCCGACGAGATCGATCTGCTCGGCGCCGAGCGCCCGGCGAACCGCGTCCAGGTCCTGCACCGCGAGCGTCGTCGTGAAGAAGCCGAGGTCGGCCTCGTCGTGGATATAGGGCAGCTTCAGGAGCTCCGCCTTGCACTGCGCCATCAGCCGCACCTGCCGGTCGACCTCGGATTGCTCTGCGAGCGTCCCCTGCTCCGGATCCTTGCAATTGAGCGGCGCCGAATCGCCGGTGCCGCGCTGGTCGACGAAGACGATGTCGCGCCGGTTGTTGAGGCGCGCGAACAGCGGCATGGTCAGCGCCGCGATCGAGATCGCGCTCTGGCCGGGGCCGCCCGCCAGCATGAAGACAGGATCGGCGATCTTGCGCCGCGCCATCGCCGGAACGACCACGACATGGATGGCGATGCTGGTGCCGGCCGGCCGGGCAGGATCGAGCGGCCGCTGGATGCTGCCGCACAGCACGCCGTTGCGGATGCCGGCGACATGGCAGTCGGCGAGCTCGAGCGCCGCGACCGCTTCCGTGAACGGCCAGGCGATCCCGGCCGCGGCGACCGTCGCCGCCAGCCACGCCGACAGCCGCACGCTCATTCGCCGAGGGTGCGCTTGAGCTCGCCGCTCCCGACCAGTGCGTCGAGCTCTTCGGCGCCGCCGATCAGCGTCCCCTTCACGAACACCAGCGGAAACGTCGGCCAGCCGGTCCACATCTTCAGCGCGTTGCGCTTGCGCCAGCCGCCGAAGTAGCTGCCGTACTCGAGATAGTGGTGGGCGATGCCGGCCGCCGCCAGGGACTTGCGCGCCCGGCGCACGAACGGGTTGCCGGCCATGCCGACGACGAGCACCGGATTCGAGGTCGCGGCGGCCTGGACGTTGTGGACGATGTCGGCGTTGAGGTTGGCGATCCGCTCGCGGATCGCCGGGTGCAATCTGGCTTCTTCGAGGATCGTGCGCGGCATGGGCGGCTCAGGCGGTTCGGCAGGCCGGACCATACCATCGCCGCCGGCGCCTTCGGCCCCGCGGGGGCACCCGTCACCCGACCACGCCGCCCCGTGTCAGGCAGCGAGTGCGCCGCGCTGGAAGTCGCTCACGGCACGCTGGATTTCAGCGCTGGTGTTCATCACGAACGGGCCGTACTGGGCGATTGGTTCGGCCAGCGGCCGGCCGGCGACGAGCAGCACCCGGGCCGGCCCTGCGGCGTCGCCCGGCACGCCGATGCGGACGCCGTCGGCGCCGGCGTCGTTGCCGAGGATCGCCATGCGCTCGGCCTCGACACGCACGGCCGATGGCGCCGACGCAGCCCCGCCGATCTCGACCGGGCCGGCCGAGACGTAGGCGAACGCGTTGTGGCCCGCAGGCAGTTCGACATCCAGCGTGCTGCCCGCCGGCAAGGTGATGTCGAGCACGATCGGCTCGGTCGTCGGGCGGGTCACCGCGCCGTCGACGCCGCCGCTGCGGCCGGCGATGACGCGCACCCGCACGCCCTGCTCCGTCTCGTAGGCCGGCACCACCGCTGGAGGCACGTCGCGGTACGCCGGCGGCTGCATCTTGTCCTTGGCGGCGAGATTGACCCACAACTGGAAGCCCGCCATCCGTCCGGCCTCCTGCTCCGGCATCTCGGAATGGACGATGCCGCGGCCGGCCGTCATCCACTGCACGCTGCCGGGCTCGAGCAGGCCGACGTTGCCGACGCTGTCCTGATGGCGCATGCGCCCCTCCAGCATGATCGTCACGGTCTCGAAGCCGCGGTGCGGGTGGCTCGGAAAGCCGCCGATGTAGTCGGCCGCCGCGTCGCTGCCGAACGCATCGAGCATCAGGAACGGATCGAGCCGCTTCTGCAACGGCTGGGTCAGGACGCGGGTCAGCTTGACGCCGTCGCCGTCCGACGTGGCCTGGCCGCGCACCAGGCGCTCGACGCTGCGGGAGACGAAGGAAGAAGGTGCGGTCGTGTTCATGGCTCCAATGTAGCGACGCGGACGCGCGCGACAAGCATGGCGGAACTGCACGCAGCCTTCAGGAACGTCGAACGGCCGGCTCCGCCCGGAGCGAGGTGTAATACGCGCCTCGACTCACCCGACGGATCACCATGAAGCTCTACTACAGCCCCGGCGCCTGCTCGCTCTCCCCGCACATCGTCCTGCTCGAGGCCGGCCTCGCGTTCGAGCCCGTGCCCGCCAACCTGAAGACGCACCAGCTGCAGAACGGCTCCGACTACTACACGGTCGCCCCCAAGGGCCAGGTGCCGCTGCTCGAGCTCGACGACGGCCAGCGCCTCAGCGAAGGCCCGGTGATCCTGCAATACATCGCGGACCAGGCGCCGGCCGGGAAGCTCGCGCCCGCAGCCGGCACGATGGAGCGCTACCGGATGCAGGAGTGGTTGAACTTCATCACCAGCGAGCTGCACAAGGGGATCGGCGGCCTCTTCAATCCGGCCATGCCCGAGGAAGCCAAGGCCTTGATGCGCAGCCGAGCCACCGACAAGCTGAAATGGGTCGATACGCAGCTCGAAGGCCGCCCCTATCTGATGGGCGATGCATTCACGCTGCCCGACGCCTACCTCTTCACCGTGGTCAACTGGACCAGCCGCGTCGGCATCGACATCGCGCCGTTCCAGCACCTGGGCGCGTTCATGGCGCGGATGGCGGCCCGGCCGGCGGTCCACGCGGCGATGAAGGCCGAAGGCCTGCTCAAGTAAGGTGGTGCGCCGCGCCGTCTGGCTCCTGGCGTTCGCTGCCGCCTCGGCTGGCGCCGCGACGCCGGCGCCGGGCCGGTACGCGGCGACGTTCTGCGTCGCGCCCTCGCCGTCGCAGCCCCCCAGTTGCGGGCCGGCCGTGCTCGACGTCCGCTCGCGCACGTCGGCCGCGCTGCAGATGTCGGACGTCGTCTACCGGCTCGCCTTGCGGCCGCAGCGCATCGACGTGGCGACATTCCAGGAGCGGATGCAGATCGACGGCTTCAGCGCCGAATACGAATGGATCGGGCCGCTGCTTCGCTTCGTCGACGTGGAGAAGAACGTCCGCTACGAGATCCGGCCCGGACGGCGGCTGGGCCGGCCGCACTGAGCCTCGCGACGTCGCCCGCTCAGGCCTTGGGCGGCGCCGCCAGCAGCCCGTGGCAGGTCGCGGTGTCGGACTCGCCGCGGCCGCCCTGGCCGCACAACGTCGACAACGCCGTGCGCAGGCGGCCCATCGACGCCGCGTGCGCGTCGTGCGCGTTCCAGGCCTGCAGCTTCGCGCCGATCCTCTGGAGCGAGCGGCCGCTGCGGCCGTCGAACGCATCGGGCTGGGTCGCGGCTTCCTTCCAGATCTGCGCCGTCGCCGCCTCGATCGCCGGCGCGTCCGCGGGGGCCAGGTCGACCAGTGCGGCGACGTAGCTCGCGCCCCATTGCAGCCGCGTCGCCGGGCCTTCGCTCCTGTCGAAGGCCTGCCGGTACCAGTGCACCGCGGCTTCCTTGTCGCCGCGGCGCCTGGCGTTGCCGGCGAGCTCGGACATCAGGTAGTAGGGCGAGTGGCTCTTCGCGAGATTGGCTTCCAGCAGGGCGTCCGATTCCTTCGAGAGACCGGCGCGGTCGAGCAGGTAGGCGGCCGCGGTGATGACCGCCTGGCGTTCATAGCCGTCGGTGATCTCCCGATCGGCCCGAGCGACCTGCTCGCGCACGTCCGCGAGCAGCGTTGGCGACAGTGTCGGCAGCGGCGCGGCCCTGGCTCCGGCAGGCGCCGCGTCGGCGTCGGGCAGATCGATGCGGGCGAGGTCGACCTGGCCGATCAGCGCCTGCATGCGGTCGGCGCGCGACAGGGACGGGTCGGCCTCGAGCCGTTCCAGCGCGGCCGTCATGGCCTCGCGCAGCTGCGTCCGCATGGCCGTTCCCTTCGCCGTCGCCGAACGGGTGATGTCGGCTGGCGAATTGATCAGCACGTCGGCGGCCTCGCGGACTCTCGCCGGATCGGCCAGCAGCGCGAGAAGGTCCCGCGCCGAAGCGGCTGCCGTCGGGTCGCCGGACGCCGGCGGCGTCGTTCCCGCGGCGAGCGCCTTCAGGCGCAGGCGGGTCGCGACCTCGGGCTGGTCCGCCGGGCACAGCTGCGCGAGCCTGGCCAGCGTCGTGGGGACCTTGTCCTTGGCGACCAGTTGCTGCTGGTCGGTGTCGTAGGAATAGAAGGCCAGCATGCGCCATTCGTTGGGCAGGACCGCGCCACCGGCAAGCGCGTCGGCCAGGACCGCCCTGGCCGGGCGGGCCGCGCCCATGCCGAGGTTGAGCACCTCGGTGTAGCGGGCCGGGTCGACCTCGCCCGGTAGCCGCGTGATCTCGTCGCCGTGCGCGTTGAACAGGACCATCGTCGGGTAGCCGCTGACGTGGAACCGGGCGCCGAGCTTCTGGGCACCGGCGCTGTCGCCGTCGACATAGACCGGCACGAACGCGCGCGAGCGCTCGATGAAATCCTGCCGGTTGAAGATGGTCGCCTTGACCTGGTTGCACGGCGGGCACCAGCCGGCGCCCCAGTAGACGAAGACCGGCTTGGCCTGCGCGGCGGCTCGCGCGAACGCGGCGTCGACATCGGCGGCGCTCCCCGCGTGCGTCCAGGCGATGCCGTCGTCGGCGGCATGCGCCGACACGGGCTGCGTCACGCCCGACGCGCTCGCGGCGGGGCCTGTGGACACGACGGTGCTGGCGACGGCGGCCGGTCGCGCCGCCTTCGCGACGTCAACTTCCGGCGTCTTCGAACAGCCCGCGAGGACGCCCAGCATGCTGACGCAAAGGGCCGCGGCCAGCAGCGGTCGTTCGAGGCGATGAAGCGTCTTCGTCATGGCGGCTCCGAGCCACGCGTCGGGGATCGTCGGCGTGCGAAAACCGCATGATGGCCCATCGGCGGCGGCGCCGGGCGACGTGTCAGCCATCGAGCGCGCGTCAGTCCGGCTCGTCGAACGTCCCGTCGCCCAGCGCGGCCTGTGCATCGTCGAGACGCCAGCCCTCGACCGGCGTCGCGCGGGCCAGCGCCATCCAGAGCGCGAAGCCGATCCGCATCGGCCGCTTCGGCGCGGCGCGGGCGACCAGCAGCCGATCCTCGGTCGCGATCAGCACCCCGCACGCGAGCGGGATCTCGTCGGGCTCGGCGATGCCGTGGCGAATCGCGTACCAGCACTCGCCGCCGAGCTGCAGATAGGCCTCCCGCTTGGTCGCCCGGCGCAGGTCGGACAGCAGGTCGGAACGATGGACCTTGATCTCGTGGACGATCGGCTCCGCATAGGCTTCGATGCTCGTGTGCCGGATCGAGAACACGTCGGGCATCGCCATCGCCCAGCCCTCGCCGACGCGGGCGCGCACGCACAGCCCTCGCCACGCCAGGCGCCCGGCACGCGTCATCTCGCGCGCGATCCGCTCGACCAGCAGCTCGTGGGCATCGCGCCGGCCCCGGTTCCTGCGCAGCGTCTCGGCGAGCACCGCGATGCCGGCGTCGCTGACGCGCAAGGTCTCGTGGCCGAGCGGGCCGCGCTCGCGCTGCAGGAGGCCGGCGGCGACCAGCTCGATCTCGACGGCGTCCTGGCACGGCCAGCCGGCGGAGCGGTAGACCTGGCGCAGGCGGCGCCGATGGACGACGCCGATGGCGACGGCGTGGTGCGGAGCAGGTCCGTC
>CAZZVH010000140.1:0-8602 GCA_964657365.1 uncultured Burkholderiaceae bacterium | reverse complement strand
CGACGGTCACTGTCTTGTCGACGCCGACGTTCTTGTTGGCGACCGTGCCGGTGGCGCCGGTGGTCACCAGGCTCACCGTGTCGCCGGCGATCGTGCCGGCGAGCCCGGCGCCGGCCGTGTTCACACCGACGACGGTGCTGCCGTTGTAGACGCGGTCGACGCCGTCGAGGCCGGTGGCGGTGATCGTCTTCGGCGTGATCGCGACTGTCGCGCCGCTCGCATCGACGACGCTGTAGTTGCCCGCATCGGCGCCACCGAGGCCGACGCCGACGACAGTCACCGGCTTGCCGGTGCCGACGTTCTTGTCGGTCACCGATCCGGTCGCGCCGGTGGCGACCACGCCGACCGTGTCGCCGGAGAGGACACCGGTCAGCGTCGCTCCCGCGCCGTTGACGCCGACCACCGTCGTGCCGTCGTAGGTGCGGCCGATCGCGACGATGCCGTGCGAGGTGATGCCGAGCTGCGAGATCGTGGCGTTGGCCGCGGTGCTCGCATCGGTGACGGTGTAGTTGCCGGCATCGGCGCCGGTGAGCGTCAGCCCGGTGACGACAATCGGCTTGTCGACGCCGACGTTCTTGTTCACCAGCGTGCCGGTCGCGCCTGTGCCCGACAGGCCGACCGTGTCGCCGGCGATGGTGCCGGCCAGCGTCGCTCCGGCGACGTTGACGCCCACTGTCGTCGTGCCGTTGTAGACGCGGTCGATGCCGTCGACGCCGGTGGAGGTGATCGGCTTGGGCGTGATCTGCGAGACGGCGTTGCCAGGCTGGCCGCGGAAGATCGGACCGGCGGCTCGTGCGTAACCGGCGTAGTTCAGTCCGTAATACGTGGCGCCCGTCGTCGCGCCGACTGCCACCGTGTTGTCCGTCGCCGCGACGGTGTTGCCTTTGCTCGTCCCGGCATTCTTGTCGGTGAAGTTTCCGGTGGTGACGACCGTGTACGACGACAGCGAATCGAGCGCAACCGGGCCCGACGTGGTGTTCAAGTCCGAGGAGCCCGAAGCCCCCGATTGCGTGTAGTTGAATCCGGTCGTGCCGTCGTACACCTTGCTGACCGGGCTGGCGTCGGTGTTGTTGTTCACCGTGAGGGATCCGGTCTGGTTCGAGAACAGGCCGTTGCCCGTCGTCGGTGCCACGCCGGTGTAGCCGCCGTAGACGACGAAATTGATCTGCCCGGCGCCTGTGCCGTACGCGAGAGGCCCGTAGAAGTAGTCCTGCGTGTAGTCGCTCGAGTGGATCGTGAACCGCCCGCCCGCCGCCACGGTGAACGTTCCGTAGTAACTCTGGAATCCGGCCGAGACGGTATCGATGTTTCGGCCGCTGGTCGTCCCGAACAGATGCAGGATCCCGTCTGTCTGCAGCTCGACGTCACCCGTGGCGGTGCCGGTCGGTGTCATGCCACCTGTCGAATAGAGCGAGACGTTGCCGGCAGCGTTGAAGGTGGTGGTGCCCGTGAGCTGGTTCGCCGTGTTGGTGAGCGTGACGTCGCCGCTGCCGGTCGTCGTGATGCTGGTCGCTCCTGTGCTCGTCACCGCGTCGGCCGCCAACGCGCCTTGCGTCACGCTGGTGCTGGTGGCGACAATCGTCGATCCCGTGCCGAATTGCCCGCTGATGACGAGCGGAACACCGGGATCGTTGGCCACGGTGAGGTTGATCGTTCCGACGTTGACGTCGAGCGTGCCGATCTTGTTCGGGGTGTTGCCGAGCGAGGCCGAATCGGGCCGGCCGAAGCCGGCGCCGGCGCCGATCGTGAGCGTGCCCACCGACAGCGTCCCCGCGCCGGTACCGTTCGTGATGACGTTGGTGGAAATCGAGTCGGACAGCAGGGTCAGGTTCGCCGCCGTGATCGGTGCGTTGATGGCGATGTTGCCGCTCTGCAGCGTCACCGACGCCGACGACGTGATCGCGGCTCCGACCGTGACGCCGCTCGAGCCGGTGGCCACCAGCGAAGTATTGTTGAGCGTCATCGGCGCGGTCGTTCGAACCGTGATGGTCGGCGCTGTCAGCGACAGCGTCGATGCAGCTCCGCCGGTAGCGACGTCGATCGGTGCAGCGACGTTGATGGCACGCGACGCGCCGAGCGTCACGTCGCCGGTGGCCAGCAGACCGGCGACAGTGGTCGCCGTGATCTGGCTGTTGACAGCCGGGTAGTCCGTGACGAGCAACGTCCGGCTCGCGAGGTCGTCGCCCGGAGTGCCGTCGACGTTCGCCGTGGTCCCGATGGTGATCGAAGTCGGGTCGAGCAGCAGATCGCCCTTCGCGCCCTTCGGCGCGCGCAAGTCGGCGCCACCGTCGAAGTTCAGCGTGCCCTTGCCCGAGACCTCGACCTGCCCGCCGTTGCCGCCACCAGCGCCGCCACGCGCGTTGATCTGCCCCGTGTACGTGGTCGTGCCGTCGGCCCAGACGACGACCTTGCCGCCATCGCCCTTGCCGGTGGCGCTGGCGTCGATGACGGCGCCGCTGCCGACATAGGTGTTGGTCGCGTTCTGCTCGATTCCTTCACCGTGCCGATTGCCGCCGACGAGGACCGTGCCGCCGCCTGTCGCGCCCGATGCATCGAGGTGTGCCGTGCCGACGAGGCCGACTCGGTCTCCGAGCACCTCGATCGTGCCGCCCGCGCCCTTGACGCCGGACGCATCGAGCTGGCCGCCCACGAGCACCATGCCGCTCGAGCCGCCGGAGAGCGTGATCTGGCCGCCGCGGTTCTCGATGCTGCGCGCACGAATCACGCCGTCGACCTGCATCACCGTGCGCAGCGCCGCGTCGGTGGCTGCCGCGACGAGCTGCACCGCGCCGCCGTCGGCCGTGATCGCGCCGGACTGCACCAGCCGCGCATTGACGGCGGCGGCCGGCACGCTGATGCTGAGCAGGCCCGAGCCGGTCGGATCGACGTTCACTGCGTTGCCGGCGACGAGCGCGGTCGTTCCGCCGGGTGTCGTGATCGAGCCGGCTTTCGTCACCACCGGGCCGGCGAGCACGACCGTGCCGCCGGCCGTCGTGACGATGCTGCCTTCGTTGACGACCGAGCCCGATGCCTCGCTGCCGCCCGAGAGACGCACCTTGCCGAGCATGAACTGATCGGGGTCGACTTCGAGCGTGGTGGCGAGCAGGCTGCCGACGCTGATCTGCGCGCCGGGAGCGAAGTACACGCCGTTGGCATTCTGCAGGTAGACGTGGCCGTTGGCCGTGAGGGCGCCGAAGATGCTGCTGGCGTTGTCGCCGACGACGCGGTTGAGGGCGACCGAATCGCTCGACGGCTGCACGAAGCGCACGGTGTTGCCGGCGCCGATCGAGAAGCTCTGCCAGTCGGCGATCAGGCGCTGCGTCGTCTGGTCCACCGTCATGGTGGCGCCGCTGGTGCTGATGCTGCCGGCGCCCTTGACGATGGTTCCGCCGGTCGGCAGCAACGATGCGGAGGTGGGAGCGGCGAGGCCGGCCCGCGGTGCGACACCGGTGAGTGGCGCGCCGCCCGGCAGGCCCTGGGCCTGCACCGCGATCGCGGCGATCGCCAGGCCACAGCCGAGCGAGCGGCTGAACACGAGTCGATGCGAATGCTTGTTCATGGTGCTGCTGCCGTCGAGTCAGAACTGCTGGCTGAGGAGCACGTACAGGCGTGCCCTGCTGTCGTCGCTTTCCGCGCGCACGCCGCCGCGCGCCGCGAGGAACCCCTTCACGGTCAGGCCGCCCTTGCTGCCGTAGGTGATGCCGATGCCGTGCGAGACGAGCTTGCGGACGTTGTCGGTGTCGGTGCCGAGCGGGTGGTCGTGCAGCCGCGCGATGCCGTAGTCGCCGAAGACCGAGGCGACGAGATCGCCCGGCAGCGCTTCCACCGGGATGGTCTTGCGGTACTCCCACGTCGCGATCGCCGCGCTGTCGCTCGGCGATTCCGGCGACGGATAGCCGCGCACGCCGTACGGGCCGCCCATGCTGAACTTCTCGGAGCTGTCGAGGTTTCTCCGCATCGCCAGCTGCCCGGACACAGCGAGGAAAAGATAGTCTCGTGTCGGCAGGACCTGCAGTCGCGAGCCGGCGAGCTGCATCTTCGCGTAGTAGCCCGCCGATCGATAGTTGTTCTGGTCGACGACGATGTCGTCCTCGTCCTTGATGCGCAGCTTTCCGCCGACGACGCCGAGCGAATAGTTGCTGATGCCGCCGCCGCCGATCGTGTCGCGGAAATCGCCGACCACGGCGACGTTCGCGAACGGTGCGACATCCTTCCTCGTGTCGAGCGGCTCGCCGCTGATCAGTCCGAGGGAACCGTCGACCCTGTCGTCGAAGCGGCGGTAGTCGATGCTGCCCTGCACGAACAGGTTGTCGTTGCGCGAACGGATCAGCGGATGCAGCAATTGCAGCGCGTAGTCTTCAGCCGTGCCGTGTGCGCCGAGCGCTTCGAAGAGCGTCGAGCCGAGCTTGTAGTGCAGGTAGCTCGCGGCGATGCCGAACTTCGTGCCGAGCGCGTTGATCGGGGTGAGCCACGAGGCGCGCACGAACTCGGAGCCGAGATCCGTGGTCGCCTGGGCGCGCAGCGAGAGCACGTCGCCGTGGCCGGTCGGGTTGAAGAGATCGAAGCCGGCATTGGCGCGGTAGCGGCCGGTGAAGATCGAGCCGCCGTTGTCGAGATCGCCCGAGCCCGCGAAGCCCGCCGTCGGCGAGACCTTGATGGCCAGATCGGCCTGGCCGATCCTGTCGCCGGGCGTCAATGCGGTGGTGACGGAGATGCCGCGCAGGTCGCCAAGGGTGAACAGCGCCTTCTCGATCAGATCGCGCTCGGCGACCGGGTTGCCGCGCAGGATCGCGACGATGCGGTCCATGAATTCGGGCGAGACCTTGACGCCGGGTTCGATTTCGACCGTCACCGCGCCGATGTGGCCTTCGAGCACCTGGATGACGACGATGCCGTCGCCGAGGCTCTGCTCGGGGATGTAGGCCTGCGCGAGGAACAGGCCCTGGCGCTGCAGGGCGACCTCGACGTCCTTGGCGGCGTCTTCGAGATCGGCAAGCGTCTTGTCGGCGCCGACGTATTTCTGGACCAGCGGCAGCAACGGCTCGGCTTGCGACGCCGCGATGCCGTTGATGCGGAAGCCCTTGACGGAGACCTTGCCACCGCCGCCGGAGGTGGGCGCCGACACGGCACGCGGCAGCGATGCCGCCGGTTGGGCCTGCTCGGATGCGGGCGCGGGAATCAGCGAAGGCTGCACCTGCTGCAGGATCGACCCCGCATTCGGCAGCGGCGGAGGCGATTGGGCGCGGGCCGATGCCACGACCAGGACCGACAGGAGCGACGCGACGGCGAGTTGCGACAACGCGCGCCGGGACGGATGGGGCTTCGGCATGGGTTCGTGGATCACGGCATGAGGCGGCGTCGCCGCAGGGAGCCGCGACCATACGAAGGTCGCCCGGGGCTGTCAATCGCCCGTGCCAGCGTGTTGCAACTGCCTCAGGGCAGTGCTTTCGCCCTCAGAACAACGATTGCTGCCGGGCCAGCTTCCAGGCCGGAGGGTCTTCTTTCGTGCTGGCCAGCATCCACAACTCGCGGAAAGGGACGGAGCCCTGCTCCGCCGATTCGCGGATGACGCCCGAGAACTCGACGCTCGCGATGTAGACCGCGCTCAGCTCTTCGAGGCCCAGCAATTCGGCATGCAGGCTGATGACATCGGTGCGGCTCGGCCCGGCGATCCGCGCTGCCAGCACATGCATCAGCTCGTCGAGCATGTCGGGCGTGGTGAGGCTCTGCAGGGTCGCGACATCGGCGGCATCCCAGGCGGCCTGCAGGCGGAGGAAGCGGGTGCGGGCGGCGTCGAGAACGACGTCGCAGTCGAACCCGGCGGGCACCGACACGGGTTTGCGCGCGGGGACCGCCGTTGCCGGCGACGTTGCCGGAGATGTGGACGACGTCGGCGACGACCGTGCGCCGACACGGCCGCGTCGCACCGCCAGCCGCGATTCGCCGAAGCGCGCGCGCTGGACGCGCCACAGCCAGATGGCGCTGGCCAGCGCGGCCACGCCGCTCGCCGCAGCGACGACACCGCCCGCGCCCACCGGCGCGCCACCCACGCCGACGACCGCCCAGAGCGCCGCGAACAGGCCGAGTCCTGTCGTGATGCCTGTCGCCGTCTGATCGGCGGTGTCGGCTGCCGTCGCAGGATCGAGACCGAGCAACAGGGGCAGACCCAGCCCGAGCGACAAGCCCTGCTGCCAGCGCGGCGAGATCGTCGCGTGCATCAGCACCGGATTCCGACGTGCAGCGCGACGACGCCGGCCGCGAGGTTGTGGACGTCGACGTGCGCGAAGCCGGCTGCCTTCATCATGGCCTTCAAGCCGGCCTGGTCGGGATGGACGCGGATCGATTCGGCGAGGTAGCGATAGCTCTCGCCATCGCCTGCGACCCATTGGCCGATCCGCGGCAGCACCTTGAACGAATACCAGTCGTAGGCCTTCTCGAGCGGCGCCGCGACCTTCGAGAACTCGAGCACGAGGAGCCGCCCGCCGACCTTGAGCACGCGCGCCATCTCGGCCAGCGCGCGGTCCTTGTGGGTCATGTTGCGCAGGCCGAAGGCGACGCTGACGAGATCGAACGAGCCGGTCGCGAAAGGCAGCGCCTCGGCGTCGCACAGCAGCGTCGGCAGGACCAGGCCTTCGTCGATCAGGCGGTCGCGCCCCTGGCGCAGCATCGCCTCGTTGATGTCGGTGTGGACCACCATGCCGTTCTCGCCGACCGGGCGTGCGAAGGCGCGCGCCAGGTCGCCGGTGCCGCCCGCGATGTCGAGGACCTTGTCGCCCGGGCGCACGTTGGCGACGGCCACCGTGTAGGCCTTCCAGGCACGGTGCAACCCGAGCGACATCAGGTCGTTCATCAGGTCGTAGCTGGGCGCCACCGAGTCGAAGACGCCCTTCACGCGCCCGGCCTTGGCCGACGCATCGACCTTGGCGAAGCCGAAGTGGGTGTCGCTCATCGCCCGGCTGATCGCGTCGCGAGGTGGCAGGCGCTCATCAGTGCGAATGCCCGCAGGACGCATCGTGGACGTGGCCGTTCGCGGCCGACATCGGCGCATCGCGCGAGAGGCCCTTCTTCGCCAGGCGCTCCTCGTACTGCTTCCACAGCTCGGTTTCCTGCGAGCCGAGGTAGTAGAGGTAGTCCCAGGAGAAGATGCCGCTCTCGTGGCCGTCGGAGAAGAGCGGCTGGACCGCGTAGTTGCCGACCGGCTGCAAGGCCTGCAGCTCGACCTCCCGCTTGCCGGTCTGCAGCACGTCCTGGCCCGGGCCATGGCCCTGCACCTCGGCCGAAGGCGAGTAGACGCGCATCAGCTCGAACGGGATCCGGAAGCTGCGCCCGTTGTCGAACCCGACTTCGAGCACCCGCGAGCGCTGGTGCACGGTGATGCCGGTGGGTTGCGGTGTGTGCGGTGTGAGGCCGGCCATGACGCGAGGTGAGCGGAAGAGCGGCGGCCAGTCTAACGACCCGTCGCCCGCCGAGGGCCGACTGGGGAGATTGCTGCGGCGCTGGCGCCACAGTGAGTCGTCAGACTGGCCGATAAGATCTCGTCCCGGCCGTACCCGGTCGTCCCGCATCGAGCCATGTCGAACCACTGTCGGACCTCGGTCGATCCGACGCGTCGGCGTCTATTGAGAGCCTTGCCAGCCTTCGGTGCGCTGGGCCTCGCCGCCATGCCCGGCGCGTCCGGTGCGCTCGAGACGGACAAGATCGGCGCCTTGCTGAAGGCCCGCCTCGCCGACGAAGGGGTCGGGCTGGTTGCCTTGCAGATCGACGGCACGCGCGTCGACATCGCCGTTCAGGGCCTGGCGCGAGACGGCGTGCCGCTGCGCGACGACGCCCTGTTCGAGATCGGCTCGATCACCAAGACATTCACCGCCCTGCTGCTCGCCGATGCGGTCGTGCGCAAGCTGCTGTCGCTCGATGACCCGGTCGAGAACGCGCTGCCCGGCGTCACGCTGCGCGACGTGGCGGGGGAGCCTATCCGCTGGGTCGACCTGGCCACGCATCGCTCCGGCCTGCCGCGGCTGCCGACCAACATGGCGCCGAAGGAGCAGGCCGACCCCTACATCGACTACGACGAAGCTCGCCTGCTCGAGTTCCTGCGCGGCTACAGGCAGGCGACCGCTCGCAACGCACGTTGGGAGTACTCGAATCTCGGCTTCGGCCTGCTGGGCTATGCGCTCGCCCGCGCCGAGAACACCACGTATCCGAGTCTTCTCCGGGAGCGCGTTCTCGGCCCGCTCGGGCTGGCCAGGACATCGCTCGTGCTGTCGGGCAGCGCTCCTCCCGGCCTCGTCGACGGCCACGACAAGGAAGGCAGGACCGTGCCGCACTGGCACTTCGATGTGCTCGCCGGAGCCGGCGCGCTGGTGATGCCGGCCTCGGACCTCGCCCG
This sequence comes from uncultured Burkholderiaceae bacterium, assembly GCA_964657365.1. Lineage (GTDB taxonomy): Bacteria > Pseudomonadota > Gammaproteobacteria > Burkholderiales > Burkholderiaceae_C > Schlegelella_A. The sequence goes on along the minus strand of CAZZVH010000140.1, from coordinate 216 downwards.
CTACGCGCAGGCCGCCCTGACGCCGCGGTCGACGCCGCTCGGCGACGCGTTCATGCTGGCCGAGGCGGAGCATGCAGGGGGGCCCGCGCCGATGAATCCGATCGGGCTGGCCTGGATCCGCGCGCCCCTGAACGGGCGCAAGGTTCTCACGCACGACGGCGCCACCGCCGGCTTCTCGTCATCGCTGTGGCTCGACCCGGAGCGCCAGCGGGCGTC
>CAZZVH010000139.1:0-8626 GCA_964657365.1 uncultured Burkholderiaceae bacterium | reverse complement strand
TCAAGCAGCACCAGGCGCATGACCTGCTGATCGTGCCGGCCGCCGCGATGAACCAGGCGGCAGACCGGAATTTCATCGATCCTTCGACCAGGCGCGATCCTTGACCAAACGGAATCGCATCTTCGTCGGCGTCCTGGTCGCCTACGCGCTGGGCGTGGCGTTCCTCATGTACCGCCAGCTCGGCGACATCGACCCGCGCTACCGCGAGTCGGCCGAGGAGTCGCTGGTCGAGACGGCCAACCTGATGGCGGTTCTGATCGAGACGGCCTCGTCCGACGGCACCGTGCGCGTCGACGGTCTCGAGCCGGTCTTCCGCAAGCTCTACGCGCGCCGCTTCAGCGCCGACATCTACGGCGTCGAGAAGACCCGCGTCGAGCTGCGCATGTCGGTGGTCGACCGATGGGGCAAGGTGGTGTTCGACTCGCGCGGCGCCGATCTCGGCGCCGACCACGCACAGTGGCACGACGTCTTCCTGGCGCTGCAGGGCAAGTACGGCGCGCGCACGACCGCCGACATCGAGGGCGATCCGCGCACCTCCGTGATGTACGTGGCGGTGCCGATCCGCGACAGCTCGGCCTCGGGCGACGGCGCGATCGTCGGCGCCGTCAGCGTCGGCAAGCCGGTGCAGAGCTTCGGCCAGTTCGTGGAGGCGGCGCGGCGCAAGACGCTGATGCTCGGCGCGACCTCGGTGGTCGCGGTCGCGCTGCTGGTGATGATCCTCTCGGTCTGGCTGGTGCGGCCGTTCGGCCTGATCGCCGACTACGTCCGCTACGTGCGCGCGCAGCGCTCGTTCAGCCTGCCGCGGCTCGGCCGGCGCGCGCTCGGCGCGATCGGCGCGGCCTACGACGAGATGCGCGACGCGCTGGCCGGCCACAACTACGTCGCCGACTACGTGCAGACGCTGACCCACGAGGTCAAGGGCCCGCTCTCGGCGATCCGCGGCGCCGCCGAGCTGCTGCAGGAGCCGATGGCCGATGCCGACCGGGCGCGCTTCACCGCCAACATCGTGCGCGAGGCGCAACGCATCCAGGAGCTGGTCGACCGCATGCTCGAGCTGACGGCGCTCGAATCGCGCAAGAGCCTCGACCACGCGGTGCCGGTGGCCATCGGTGCGCTGGCGCTCGACGTCGCGACCGCCGCGGCGCCGTCGGCGGAGGCGCGCGGCCTGCACATCGACGTGGTCGGCGGCAACGTCGCCGCGGTGGTCGACGGCGACGCCTTCCTGCTGCAGCGCGCGGTCGCCAACCTGGTCGACAACGCGCTCGACTTCTCGCCCGCCGGCGGCCGCGTGAAGATCGAGGTCGCCGTGCACGCGCGCAGCTGCGACATCGTCGTGCGCGACCATGGGCCCGGCATTCCCGACTACGCCGAGACCAAGGTGTTCGAGAAGTTCTATTCGCTGCCGCGGCCCTCGACGGCGAAGAAGAGCACCGGCCTCGGCCTCTCGTTCGTGCAGGAGATCGCCGAGCTGCACCGCGGCCGCGTGACCCTGAAGAACGCGGCCGACGGCGGCGCGGTAGCGACGATCTCGCTGCCGCTGGGAAACGCGACCGCTTGAGCCACTGCCGCGGTGGCGGCCAGCGCACAGGCTGGCCGCAAGCGGCTCGCTGGTCGCGGCTAGTCGGGCGCGGGGTCGCCGTTGGCGATGGCGAGCAGCAGCCCGGCGTGGCAGGGACCGTCGAGCCGGCACCAGCACGCGAGATCGCGGCCGGCCAGGGCCGCACGCACCGCCCCGGACGCCGGCGGCGCGGCGCCGTCCGGTGCGTCCAGCTCGCCGCGCATCCAGCGCGCGTGGGCGTCGACGGCCGCAGCCACCGAGCCCGCCTGCGCGACGCTGAACGGGTTGCCCCAACGTGTCGTGCGGTCGACCTTGACCGCGCCGGCAGGCATCCGCCAGCCACGCGTGCGCTTCAGCTGAATGCGCTCGGGCATGGCCGGCCAGGTGCCGGGCCGCCGCGAGGGTGACTCACGGGAACGTCTGCGCATGGCAGGTTCGCGGCTCGAATTACGTTGTCACTGAGACAATGGAAGAACGCCCGAACGAATGCGGTCCCCTGCGGCTGGCCCGCCATGCCGCGACCCGGCCGAACGATGCAGCGGTCGTTTCCGAGGCGCAGCGGCTCTCGTTCGCCGAATTGCACGGACGCGTCGCCGCAAGCGCTTGCAGGCTGCAGGAGCACGGCATCGACCATCGCTGCATTGTCGGCGTCACGGTGCGCGACGAAGTGCGGCACCTGATCGCGACCCTGGCCTTGATGGCGGTCGGCGCCAGGCAGATCGTGCTGCCCAGCCACGAGCCCGCATCGACACGCCGGACACTGGCGGCGTCGGCGCAGGTCACGCACCTCCTCGAGGACCGTGCCGCGGACGCCTGCGACGCCTGCGCATGGCGCGTCACGACACGACGCCGGTCGTCCGACGGAACGGCGTGGACAGCACCTGCGACGGGCCCTGTCCTCTTCTTCAGGACATCCGGCACCACCGGAGCCGCCAACATCGTCGCGTTCGACGAGGCGGATCTGGAAGCCCAGGCGGAACGTCACGCCGACTACGCCGGCGAACGCTTGTTGCGGCTGGCATCGATCGAATACAACAACTCGAAGCGGCATCGCCTCTACTGCGTCTGGGCCGGCGGATGCAACGTGTTCGGCACGGACATCGCGCGCGTCGGCGAGTTCGTCGCGCGTCATCGGGTGACCTGCCTCGACATCTCCCGCATGCACGCGGCGAACCTGCTCGCGGCCGGCGAGGCCGGTCTCGGCCACGCCAAGCTCCGGACCGGCGGCTCGGCGGTGCCGTTCGCCATGCGACGGGCGATCCTCTCCCGACTGACGGCGAACCTCTACGTCCGATACGCCGCGACCGAGTGCGGCACGATCGCGATCGTCCAGCCCAACCAGCACGACGCCGACGAGACCGCCGGCGTGCCGATGCCGGGGGTCCTGCTCCAGGTCGTCGACGCGAACGCGACACCGCTCGCACCGGGCCGCACCGGCGAGGTCCGCGTGCGCGCACCGGGCATGGCGAGCCGCTACGCCAACAGCACGGAACAGACGACGCGGCGCTTCCGGGACGGCTGGTTCCATCCGGGCGACCTCGGCTACCTGCGTGACGACGGCCAGCTCGTCCTGCAAGGCCGCGGCGACGACATGATCATCCTGAACGGCATGAACATCTATCCGGCCGAGATCGAGCGCGTCCTCGAACAGCACCCGGCCGTCGCCGAAGCCGCCGCATTCGCGTGGCAATCGCGCACCCATGGCCAGATTCCGGTCGTCGCCGTGCAGTTGCTGCCGGGGGCGTCGGTCACCGAGCTGGAACTCGAGGTGTTCAGCCGTGACCGGCTCGGTCTGCGCCGTCCGCGGCGGATCATGGTCATCGCGGCCTTGCCCAAGAGCTCGCAGGGCAAGACGCTGAAGGCCGAACTCGCATGCGCGCTGTGAACGTCACGCAGGAGGCCGAGATCCGCGTCGTTCTCGTCGATGCGCTCAAGCTGGCCCGTGTCGAGCTGCTGCTCCGCGACGACGCGCTCACGGCCGACGTGCTGGCCGGCCGACGCGACGTGGCTCTCGAGATGCTGGATCTCGACAGCCTCGCATCGATGGAGCTGTGCATCGCCATCGAGCTCCGGCTCGGCGTCGAGATCGTCCCGTTCCACCTGCACCGGCTCAAGTCGTTCGACCGCCTGGTCGATGTCCTGCGCCGACGGCTGTGATCCGTCTCTATCGTCGTGTCGCGGCGCGCAGCGCGTCGGTCAATCACCTCAGCGCACTGCACATCGCGCTGGAGAACAGGATGACGCCGGGCGAGGCCACCGGCCTGCACCGGCATCTGATGGCGACGCCGGGTTGGCGATCGGAGTGGAGCTTCCTGCCCATCAAGCTGCTCACGCACGTCCGGCGCAAATGGCCGGGTCCGGTGGCGCTGGCCGGCCAGGCCGATCTGCGCGCACACCAGCATCGTCGGTGGGCGAAGAAACTGGGCGCGATGATCGACCGGAGCGCGAAGCCCGAGCCCGAGCCGTTCGTTCGGCATTGCCTTGCGCGGGACATCCGCTGCTACGGCACCGAGGGTGATCGCTCACGGAAGACGCTGGTGGTCTGCTTCCCGGGCACCTCCGCCCGCATGATGATGCCGACGCCGGTCTTTCTCCAGCATCTCGACGCGCGACAGACCGATGTCGTGATGCTCAGGGATCCGTCCCGCAACGGCTATCGCGGTGGGCTCGACTCGCTGGCGCGCGGGTTCGCGGCAGCCATGGACGAACTCGCGATCCGGATCCGGCCGGCCGACTATCGGCGCGCCGTCACGATCGGCATCAGCGGCGGCGGCCTGGCCGGCCTGCTGGCGGCGCTGCGATGGCAGTTCGACGCCGCGCTCATCGTCGGGAGCAGCGGCCCCGACGATCCGCGCTGGTCGTGCGCCACCGGATCGTCCGTGCCGGAGCTGATCGAGAGCTATCGCCATGACGGCGGCAAGTCGCCGCACGTGCAGCCCGTGCACGGCTTCGATCATGTGCATGACCGGAGGAACGCAGAGGCACTCGCGGCATGGCTGCCTGCGACGCTGACGGAGATCGGCGACGCCTCCGGCAGGGTCGGCCACAACGCGCTGTTGCCGCTGTTGATGCGGGGCGACTTGGCCAGCCTCCTCGAGCCCGTGGTTCACGGCCGGGGCGCCGCGCGGAACGGCCCCGTGCCGTGATCTATCGGGCCAGCGCCTTCGTCGTATAGCCGAGCACCGCGTCGACCAGCGTCGCGAGGTGCTGCTGCAGCGTCGTGAAGCCGGCGGTCTTCTGCCGCGACGCCTCGTCCATGTAGAGGCGCTTGTTGACCTCGAGTTGCAGGCTCATGCGCCGCGCCGCCGGGTTCGAGTAGGCGCGCACCAGCTCGACGCCCTTGTACGGATCGTTGACCTTGACGTCGTAGCCGAACGCGGCGAGCTGTGCGCGCACGAATTCGGTGAAGGCCGGATCGCAGGTCGTGCCGTCGCGGTCGCCGAGGACCATGTCGGCGCGCGCCTGGCCGGCGCCGCCCTCGCCCTGCGTGCCGGCGACGGCGTTCATCGAATGGCAGTCGATGTGCCAGCTGGCGCCGAACTGCGCGTGCGTCGCCTCGATGCGCTTCTGCAAGGCGTGGTGGTAGGGCCGGTGGTAGTGCTCGATGCGCCGGCGCACTTCGTCGACCGTGAGCTTGCGCGCATAGATCGGCCTGCTGTCGTCGAGCGTGCGCCAGATCAGCGCCTTGCCGAGACGGGCCTTGCCGCTCGGCTCGAAGGCGTCGGGCCACATCCCGCCTTCGATCAGGTCGAGGTCGATGTCGCCGGCATTCCGGTTGTAGTCGACGTAGGTGCGCGGCACGCGCGCCGCCAGCATGCCGACGCCGCGTTCCGTGGCCGGCATCCAGAGCGCGTCGACATAGCAGTCCTCGCCATCGCGCAACTCGAATTCGCTGACGGCGGCGTGGAAGTCGTCCGGGAAATCGTTGCCGGAGTGCGGTGAATCGAGGACCAGCGGCGTGCGGATCTCCGCGGGCCCGTGCAGGGAAAAGGAAGGGTGGTGAGCGCTCATGGTGAGCGGCAGCATAGCCCTCTTCGCCCGCCCTTCACGGCCGCTTCACACCCCGCCTTCCGGGCGCGTCGTCGCTTCGGCCGCGCTTCGAACTGGCTTCGCCGCCGCTCCCGATGCTTCGTTCCGTGCCCGCCCGTCGGCAGGCCTTCCGGAGCGATGCGATGCGACTCTTCTCCTGTTCCCCGGCGCCGCAGAGCGCCATCGGCCGCGTCGTCGTGGCCGTGGTGCTGGCCCTGGTCGCGAGCGCCGTGCTGCTCGCCTGGACGCCGGCCGAGGCGTTCGACTCCGAGGCCGCCAGGGCCGAGAGCCCGTATTTCCAGGTCGACAGCAGCGACCCCTCGACCGACCGCCTGCCGCTGAAGTCGACCCAGGTCGATGTCCACATCGCCGGCGTCATCGCCGACGTGACGGTGACGCAGCACTACCGCAACGACGGCCAGCGGCCGATCGAGGCCCGCTACGTCTTCCCGGGCTCGACCGCGGCCGCCGTCTACGCCATGAACGTGCGCCTCGGCGATCGCTTGCTGGTCGCGAAGATCCGCGAGAAGCAGCAGGCACGCATCGAGTACGAGGCAGCGAAGCGGGAGGGCAAGACCAGCGCGTTGCTCGAGCAGCACCGGCCGAACGTGTTCGAGATGAACGTCGCCAACATCCTGCCCGGCGACGACGTCGCGGTCGAGCTGCGCTACACGGAGTTGCTGACGCCGCAGGACGCGCTCTACGGCTTCGTCTTCCCGACCGTGGTCGGGCCGCGCTACAACGCACCGCAAGGCGCGGCCGCGGCCGAGAAATGGGTGGCCACGCCCTATCTGCACAGCGGCGTCGCGAGCGCGTCGGCCTTCGCGATGAAGGTGACGCTCGACACGCCGGTGGCGGTGCAGGAGATCACGTCGCCGTCGCATGCGATCGAGATCGACGGCGCCGGCACCGCGCACGCGTCGGCGACGCTGAAGCCCGGCGCTTCCGCCAACGACCGCGACTTCATCCTGAACTACCGCCTCGCCGGCGACCGGATCGCCTCGGGCCTGATGCTCTATCGCGCCGAGAGCGAGAACTTCTTCCTGGCCATGGTCGAGCCGCCGCAGGCCGTGCCGGCGGCGCAGATCAGCCCGCGCGACTACATCTTCGTGGTCGACATCTCCGGCTCGATGCACGGCTACCCGCTCGATACCGCCAAGGCGCTGCTCGACAAGCTGATCGGCTCGCTGCGCCCGAGCGACACCTTCAACGTCATGCTGTTCTCCGGCTCGAACCGGCTGCTCGCACCGGCTTCCGTGCCGGCGACGCGCGCCAACATCGACCGCGCCCTGCAGACGATCGCCGCGGAGGGCGGCAACGGCAGCACCGAGATCGCTCCGGCGCTCCGGCGCATCGCGGCGATGCCGAAGGCGCCCGACGTGTCGCGCAGCGTCGTCGTCGTCACCGACGGCTACGTCACCGTCGAGAGCGAGGTGTTCAAGCTGGTCCGCGACAACCTCGGCCAGGCCAACGTGTTCGCCTTCGGCATCGGCACCAGCGTCAACCGCCACCTGATGGAGGGCATCGCGCGGGCCGGCCAGGGCGAGGCCTTCATCGTCACGAAGCCCGGCGACGCGGCGGCGCAGGCGGAGCGGTTCCGGCGCATGGTCGAGAGCCCGGTGCTGACGCAGGTGAAGGCGACGTTCGAAGGTCTCGACACCTACGACGTCGAGCCGGCCCACCTGCCCGACGTGCTCGGCGCCCGTCCGGTCGTGCTCTGGGGCAAGTGGCGCGGCGAGGGCGCGCCGGGTGCGAAGCTCGTCGTCGAAGGCCGCTCGGCCCAGGGCGACTTCCGTGCCGAGGTGCTCGCCGACGGCGGCAGCGATGCCAACGCGGCGCTGCGCTCGCTCTGGGCGCGCCAGCGCATCGCCGCGCTGTCGGACCAGGAAGCGCTCAAAGGCGGCGGCGCTCAGAAGGACGCGATCACAGCGCTCGGCCTGCGCTACAACCTGTTGACGCAGTACACGAGCTTCATCGCCGTCGACCAGCGCGTGCGCAACTCGAATGCGGCGAACCCGGCGCTGACGCCGACCGTCGACCAGCCGTCGCCGATGCCGGCCGGCGTCAGCGACCTCGCGATCGGCGCCCTGGTGCCGAGCACGCCCGAGCCCGATGCCTGGCTGGCGCTGGCGGTGACCCTGGTGGTGCTCGGCTCCGGCGTGGTGGCGCTGCGCCGCCGCAGCGCCTGAGGCGGCCATGGACGAACGCTTCGCCATCGTCGGCCGTCGCACCGTGCGCATCGTGTCCTCGCGACCCGCGGCGACGCGCGCGGACCCGGCGCCCGATCGGCTCGCGCTGCTTTGGCTCGGCGCCTTCGCCGCCGTCCTCTGGCCGCACTGGCGCTGGGCCGCGGCGCGCCTCGCGGACGGCTCCGACGACCCGCTCGGCATCGCCGCGCTGATCGTGCTCGGCGTCTGCGTCGTGCGCGTCGCATCGCGTCTGAGGGAGGATCCGTCACCGGCCTGGCTCGCCGTGGCGGTGCTGCTGGTCGCCGCGGCGACGGTGCTGGGTGCGTGCGCGCCACCGCTGCTCGGCGCGCTGGTCGCCGCCCTGGCGATGGCCGCCGCGATCGCTGCGTTCGCGCCTGCCGGCATGGCGATCGCGCCGGTCGCGGGCCTCGCCGCGCTGGCCCTGCCGATCGTGTCGTCGCTGCAGTTCTACACCGGCTACCCGTTGCGCGTCGTCACGGCGCAGGCGAGCACCGTGCTGCTCGAGCTCGCCGGCTTCGCGGCCTCGCGCGAAGGCAGCGCGATGCAGGTCGACGGCCGGTTGATCGTCGTCGACGCGCCGTGCTCGGGCGTGCAGATGGTGTGGATGGCCTACTTCTGCGCCTGCGCCGTCGCCTGCTGGCGCGGCCTGCCGGAACGCGCGTTCGCGAAACGGGTGGCCTGCGTCGGCGTCGTCGTGCTCGTCGGCAACGTGCTGCGGAACTGCGTGCTGGTGGGGCTCGAGGCGCGCGGCGCGGAACCCGCGCCATGGCTGCACGAGGGCATCGGTCTCCTGCTGCTCGCGCTCGTGTGCGGCCTGGTCGTGTGGATG
>CAZZVH010000138.1:7913-8649 GCA_964657365.1 uncultured Burkholderiaceae bacterium | reverse complement strand
CGAGAGGGTCGCCGCCTGCGCTTCGGCGAGCATCGCCAGATCGATGCCGAAGCTGCGGTTGGTGGCCTCGGTGCCGGCGATCGACTGGAAGCAGAGATCGACCGGTGCGCCGCGCTCGATCGCCCGCAGCGTGTTGGTGACGTGCGTCAGCACGCAGGACTGCGTCGGAATCCCGTAGGTGCCGATCACGGCGTCGAGCATCTCGAGCAGGCGCACGACCTGCGCGACGTTGTCGGTGGCCGGATTGATGCCGATCACGGCGTCGCCGCTGCCGTACATGAGCCCGTCGAGCAGGCTCGCGGCGATGCCGGCGGCGTCGTCGGTGGGATGGTTGGGCTGCAGCCGCGTCGAGAGGCGTCCGCGCAGGCCGAGCGTGCCTCGAAAGCGCGTGACGACTTCGCACTTGCGCGCGACCAGGATCAGGTCCTGGTTGCGCATGAGCTTGCTGACCGCGGCCACCATCTCCGGCATCAACCCGGGCGCCAGGGCCGCGAGCGCCGTACCGTCGACGTCGTCCGACAGCAGCCAGTCGCGGAACGCGCCGACCGTGAGGTGAGCGACGGCGGCGAAGGCGACGGCATCGTGGCTGTCGACGACGAGGCGCGTGACCTCGTCGTTCTCGTAGGGCACCACGAGATCCTGCAGGAACGTGGCGAGCGGCACGTCGGCGAGCGCCATCTGTGCCGCGACCCGCTCCTCCGCGGAGCGCGCGGCGACGCCTGCGAGGTGGTCGCCC
>CAZZVH010000138.1:2649-7835 GCA_964657365.1 uncultured Burkholderiaceae bacterium | reverse complement strand
TCGCCCGAGCGCTCGGGCGACGCGCAGGCGAGCAGGCGCTTGAGGTCGTCGAAGACGTGGCTTCGAACGCCGATGGATTGACGGTACCGGGACATGGCGGAGGCGATGCGGCAGGCCTTGCAAGAGGCGCACCTGCCGTGCGCGTCTCGGCGCCGGGAACATCGCTTGCCGTCCCCGGCCATGGACATTCTGCCTGTCGAACCAGCTCCGCCCACCCTTCAACGACGCGGCTTCCTGCGCGCGGCCGGCAGCAGCCTGGCCGCCGGACTGGCCGGTGCGTCCGCCTCCGCGTGGGGAGCAGCCGGCGATACGGGCAAGGTGGACTTCCCGCGCATCGACGCGCCGACCGAGGCCTCGCACCCACCGAAGCCATTGCCGCTGGCGACGGGCAAGCGCGTCGGCTACGCGATCGTCGGCCTGGGCCGGCTGGCCGTCGAGCAGCTGCTGCCGGCGTTCGCGAAGACCGTCCTGTCGAAGCCGACGGCGCTGGTGAGCGGCGACCGCGCCAAGGCCATGACGCTGGCCAGCCACTACGGCATCGATGCCCGTTCGGTCTACGGCTACGACGACTACGACAGGCTCGCCGACAACCCGGCGGTCGACGTGATCTACGTCGTCCTGCCGAACAGCATGCATGCCGAGTTCACGGTGCGCGGCGCGAAGGCCGGCAAGCACGTGCTGTGCGAGAAGCCGATGGCCAACTCGGTCGCCGAGTGCCGGCAGATGATCGACGCCTGCAACGCCGCCGGCAAGAAGCTGATGATCGCGTACCGCAGCCAGTACGAGCCGATGGACCGGCGCATCGTCAAGCTGGTGCGCGATGGCAAGCTCGGCGCGCTGCGCGACTTCACGGCCTTCAACGGCCAGCACCAGGGCGATCCGAACCAGTGGCGGCTGAAGCGCGCGCTCTCCGGCGGCGGCTCGCTGCCCGACGTCGGCGTGTATTGTCTCAACGCCGCCCGCTTCCTGTCGGGCGAAGAGCCGGTCGAGGTCTTCGGGCACACCTTCGCCACGCCGGGCGACCCGCGCTTTCGCGAGGTGGAGGAGACCGTCCACTTCACGATGCGCTTTCCCGGCGGCATGGTCGCGCAGTGCGGCGCCTCGTACGGCACGCACGAGTCGAAGTTCATGCGCCTCTCCGGCTCGCTGGGCTGGGCCGAGATGAGCCCGGCCTTCGAATACAACGGCCTGAAGCTGCGCGTCGGCAGCGTCGCCGACGGGCACGACCAGGCGGCCGAGCCGTCGATCGAGTCGGGTGACCAGTTCGCACACGAGATCGACCACATGTCGCGCTGCGTGCTCGACGACCTGCAGCCGCATACGCCGGGCGAGGAAGGCCTGCAGGACATGCGCATCGTCGAGGCGATCTACGCCTCGGCGCGCAGCGGCCGGGTCGTGCCGCTCACGGCGCCGGCACGGCCCACGCGCGGGCCCGACCCCGTTCCGGAAGAGGGCGCCTGAGCGCGATCAGCGGGACCGCCCGACGTTTCAGATGCGCACCAGCACCCGGTACTTGAGGGTCGTGCTGCCACCCGGCGCCACGTCGAGGTGCCATTCGGCGGTGCCGGCCGCCACCTTCGTGCCGGGCAGCGACTGCTCGAGCATGGTCCAGTCGCCGGGTACAGGCTCGCGCACCGTCACGTGCACCGGCTCCGTCTTGGCATTGCGCACGACGATCTCGTAGGCGCTCTCGAAGACGTAGCTCGCCCGATTGGTCGTCTCCCGCCGCTTGAAATCGGTCTGCTTCTTGTCGGCCGTGACGTCGAACGCATCGCCCAGGTGCAGGCGCACCTTCTCGTTCTTCGGCGTGTGGTCGACATGGTCCTCGCCGATGAACTGCGCGTTGCCGGCGCTGTCGCGCTTGTAGACGCGCACCACGCCCTTGGGCAGCGGCACGCCGAGATGCGCCTTCTCGCTGTTCGTGAACTCGACGAAGACGCCGGCCTTCAGCTTCTGGCCGATCTCGCCGACGCTCGAGCGGTAGTAGAAGTCGTTGCCGCTGAAGAGCAGTTCCTTCCGCACCGCCACGGCCGTGGCGTCGAGCAGCGCGACCTGCTTGGTCTGGTTGTCGGCCAGCGAGGTCGGCCGGCCGAGGGTGTACAGGTGGTACTCGAAGAGCGACTCCTGGGCGACCGCGTTCCTCGCCATGGCCGGTGCCGGTGCCGACATCAACTTGCGCGCGTCCTCCATCATCTTCATCTCGTCGCGCACGCGGTTCACGTCGCCGGCGACCAGCTGCAGCTTCGCGTTCGGATAGGCGCTCCCGCTCTGGTTGGTCAGCGTCACCCAGCCGTTGAGATCGAGCGCACTGTCGTCGGCGTTGAGCTCGGCAACGTAATCGGCATGCCACGACAGGCCGCCCGTGAGATACGAGAGCTCGACCGTCTGCGTGCCGGCCCGCTTGTTGACGAGCTCGGTGACGAGTGTCGGCCGGTCGCGCAGGTTCGCGGGCACGCCGTCGAAGACGATGCGGCCGGGCGCACCGGTCTCGATGCGATCGCCGATCCGCAGCACGACGCCGCCGGTCGCGGCCAGCACCTGCGCCGTCTCGACGGTCTCCGCGCCGGTGACCGGGTTCGTCTTCACCACGCGCACGTTGCGGCCGACGTATTTCTCGAGCAGCTTGGCCGGCGTCAGCAGATCGAAATCGAAGTTTTGCTCGAGCAGGTCGAAGGCGCCGGGTTGCGACAGGCTGCGCAACTGCGCGGTCTCGGGCCGCATCCTCGCGCTCACGTCGCGCAGGGCGAGGCGGTTCTCGCCGGCGTCGAGGAGGATGCTGCGGGTGTCCTTCACCAGCGCGAGCTCGTCGTTGTAGATCGTGACCGCGACCGACTGCTGATCGTCGAGTGTGCTGCGCCGCTCCTGCGGCGCGGCTGCCGCCCGCGCATCGACGCGGTTCGCCGGCGGCTGCGCCGAGGCGCCGGTGGCGAGGAAGACGGCGCAGCCGATGGCCGCCGCGGTCAGGGAGAAGGTGGTCAACACGGTCATGGTCGCTCCTGGATCGTTGCGTGATGAAAGCTCACACGCCTGATACGGGGGCGACCGGCCGGCGGGGTGAACGCCGTGGCCGATGCCGGACGAGCGGTCGGGTCAGCCGGGCGGCATCGCTGCCGGCGTGGCCGTCGCCGGGCGTTCGGAGCGGCGCGCCAGGCCGGCCGCCTGCTCGACGTGCATGCCGAGCCGGCCGAGCAGGTCGAGATCGCGCTGCGCCTGCGGGTTGCTGGTCGTCAGCAGGCGGTCGCCGTAGAAGATCGAGTTGGCGCCGGCCAGGAAGCAGAGCGCCTGCACCGCGTCGTCCATCTGCTCGCGGCCGGCCGAGAGGCGGACCATCGCCACCGGCATCGTGATGCGGGCCACCGCGATCGTGCGCACGAACTCGAACGGATCGAGCCTGGCCGTGCCCGCCAGCGGCGTGCCTTGGACCTGCACGAGGTTGTTGATCGGCACCGATTCCGGATACGGATCCAGATTGGCGAGCTGTGCGACCAGGCCGGCGCGTTGCGCCCGGCTCTCGCCCATGCCGACGATGCCGCCGCAGCACACGCTCATGCCGGCGTCGCGCACGCGGGCGAGTGTCTGGAGCCGGTCGTCGTAGGTGCGCGTGGTGACGATGCGGCCGTAGATCTCCGGCGCCGAATCGAGGTTGTGGTTGTAGTAGTCGAGGCCGGCATCGGCGAGCGCGTGGGCCTGGTGCGCTTCCAGCATGCCGAGCGTCATGCAGGTCTCGAGGCCGAGCGACTTGACCGCCCGCACCATCGTCGCGACACGGTCGACGTCCCGGTCCTTCAGGCTGCGCCAGGCGGCGCCCATGCAGAAACGTGTCGCGCCCTGCGCCTTGGCCGCTGCGGCGGCGTCGACCACCTCGTCGAGCGGCATCAGCTTGGTCGCCGCGACGCCCGTCTCGAAATGGGCCGACTGCGGGCAGTAGCCGCAGTCCTCGCTGCAGCCGCCGGTCTTGATCGACAGCAGAGACGAGAGCTGCACCGCGTTCGGATCGAAGGTCTCGCGGTGCACCACCTGGGCCCGGTGGATCAGGTCCATGAAGGGCAGGTCGAACAGCGCGACGATGTCGGCCAGCTGCCAGCGCGTCGTGGCGACGGGGGTCGCGCCGTTCGGGCGATGGGCGGCGGGGGCGCGGTTCAGGAACGCAACGGGAACGGCAGTGGTCATGCTCGGGACTTTCGTTCTGGGCGCCTGCGTGCGGGCGGCGGCCCCGACGATAGCCGCAGTCGACGGCCGCGAATGCGGTGCCAGACCGCCTGTTCAGGCGTCCAGCGCAGGCGGCTGGGTCAGGTCGGCGTCGATGTTCAAGAGCACGCTGGCCAGCGACAGCGCCCGCCACAGGTGCGGAGGCATGGCCAGGATCGCCTCGGGCGATTTGCCCCGCGCCACCCAGGCGCCGATCTCGGCGTGCTGCTCGGTGGTGAGCAGGTGGCGGCTCCGCATGTCGTCGAGCGTGTGCATGGGCCACGAGATTACACCGGCCGAACCTGCCCCGGGTGGGCGCGTACCGATCGCCCCACGGCGCAGCGTGCCGATAATCGCCGCACGAGTCCTCCGCATCGCACCATGAATCGCCGCCGCCGTTTCCTTCTCGCCGCCACGAGCGCATGGGCCGCCGTCGCGCTGATCGGGTGCGCCTCGCCGAGCCCGGTACCGGACGACGCGCGTCGCGCTTTGGCGCCGACCGGCGTGCTGCGCGTCGGTCTCTACCAGGGCAGCCCGTCGTCGATCCTCGCCGGCGCGGCAGGCCAGGAACGAGGCGTGGGCTACGACCTCGGCAAGGCTCTCGCGGCGCGCCTCGGCGTCCCGTTCCAGCCGATGGTGTTCCCGAAGAACGCCGAGGTGCTCGCCGGCATCCAGGCAGGCACGCTCGACGTCACGTTCACCAACGCATCGCCGGATCGCGCCCGCCGCATGGATTTCACGACCACCTTCATGGACGTCGAGAAAAGCTTCCTGGTGGGCCCGGCCTCGCGTGCGACCTCGATCGACGACATGAGGCGGCCGGGCCTGCGCATCGGCATCAGCGAAGGCAGCTCGACCGAATCCGAGCTGGCGCCCGGCTACCCGGCCGCGACGGCAGTGCGCGCGCCGACGCTCAAGGCCGGCATCGAGATGCTCGCCGACGGCCGCATCGACGCGTTCGCGACCAACAAGGCGATCCTCTTCGAGATGTCGGACGC
>CAZZVH010000138.1:0-2549 GCA_964657365.1 uncultured Burkholderiaceae bacterium | reverse complement strand
GCCTCGTCGCTGCTCTGCCTGCTGCCGGGCACCGCCAGCGCGCAGAAGTATCCGGCCCAGCCGATCCACGTCGTCATCCCGTTCTCGCCTGGCGGCGCCGTCGACACGGTGGGCCGGACGCTCGGCGAGCGGCTCGGCACGCAGATGAACCAGTCGGTCATCATCGACAACAAGCCGGGCGCCAGCGCCAATCTCGGCGCCGAGTTCGTGGCGAAGGCCGCGCCCGACGGCTACACGCTGCTGGTCGCCGCGAACGGCCTGGCGACGAACATGACGCTGTTCAAGTCGCTGCCCTTCAACACGTTGAAGGACTTCGCGCCGATCTCGTTGATCGGCAATGCGCCTCTGGTGCTCGTGACCGCTGCCGACTCGCCGTACAAGTCGCTGAAGGACCTGATCGCCGCCGGCCGGGCCGACAGGAACGCGCTCACCTACGGCTCGGCCGGCAACGGCAGCTCGGGCCACCTCGCCGGGGCGCTGCTCGTGTCGGTCGGCCAGTTCGAGGCGCTGCACGTGCCCTACAAGGGCGGCGCGCCGGCACTGGTCGACCTGATCGCCGGCCGCACGTCGTTCATGCTGCTCAATCCGCTCGAGGTCGCGGCGCACGTGCAGTCGGGCCGGCTGCGCGCGCTCGCCGTCAGCAGCCCGCAGCGCATCGCCATGATGCCGACGGTGCCGACGATGGCCGAGGCCGGCCTGCCCGGCTTCGAGGCCGGCGTGTGGTGGGCGCTGCTGGCGCCGGCCGGCACGCCGAAGGACATCGTCGCCAGGCTCAACGCCGAGACGCGGAAGGCGCTGGCCGATCCGACCGCGCGAGAACACCTCGTGGCGCTCGGTGCCGTCGTCACGCCGGGCACGCCCGAGCAGCTCGCCGCCTTCCTGCAGTCCGAGGTGGCGAAGTGGTCGGCCGTGATCAAGGCGGCGCACATCGAGGCCGAGTGATCTCGCGATGACGGGCGCGGCAGGCGACGCGAGGCGGGAGGCGAACCGAGTCGACCGCGGCCTGGTGATCGACTGCCACGGTCACTACACGACTGCGCCGCCCGCGCTCGAAGCGTGGCGCAAGCGCCAGATCGCCGCGCTCGGCGACCCTGCGAGCGGCCCGCGCGCCGCCGAGCTGCGGATCGACGACGACGCGCTGCGCGAGAGCGTCGAGGGCGCGCAGATCCGCATCCAGCGTGAGCGCGGCACCGATCTCACGATCTTCTCGCCGCGGGCCAGCTTCATGGCACATCACGTCGGCACCGCCGAGACGAGCGCCACCTGGGCCGCGCTCTGCAACGAGCTCGTGCACCGCGTCGCGACGCTGTTCCCGCGCCACTTCGTCGGCGCCTGCATGCTGCCGCAATCGCCCGGCGTGCCGCCCGAGCGCTGCATCGCCGAGCTCGAGAAATGCATCGTCGAGTACGGCTTCGTCGGCTGCAACCTCAACCCCGATCCGTCGGGCGGTTTCTGGCGGGAGCCGCCGCTCACCGACCGCTGGTGGTATCCCCTCTACGAGAAGCTGGTCGAGCTCGACGTGCCGGCGATGGTGCACGTGAGCACGAGCTGCAACGCCGCCTTCCACACGACCGGCGCGCACTATCTCAACGCCGACACGACGGCCTTCATGCAGTTCCTCGACTCGACGCTGTTCAAGGATTTCCCGAGCCTGAAGTTCATCATCCCGCACGGCGGCGGCGCGGTGCCGTACCACTGGGGGCGCTTCCGCGGCCTGGCGCAGGACATGAAGCTGCCGCCGCTGAAGGAACACCTGCTCCACAACGTCTTCTTCGACACCTGCGTCTACCACCAGCCGGGCATCGACCTGCTGCTCGACGTCATCCC
The DNA here is from genome assembly GCA_964657365.1 of uncultured Burkholderiaceae bacterium. Classification (GTDB taxonomy): domain Bacteria; phylum Pseudomonadota; class Gammaproteobacteria; order Burkholderiales; family Burkholderiaceae_C; genus Schlegelella_A. Next base: position 722 of record CAZZVH010000138.1, on the reverse strand, counting down.
GCACGACAACATCCTGTTCGCCGCGGAAGTCGTCGGCGCCGTGCGCGGGATCGATCCGGAGACCGGCTTCCACTTCGACGACACCAGGCGCTACATCGATGGCCACGCCGGCCTGAGCGAGACCAGCCGGCGCAAGATCTTCGAAGGCAACGCGCGACGTGTCTTTCCGCGGCTCGACCGCGCCCTGGCGACGACGACGTGAAGGCGATGCGATGAATCCACCACTCGGGGTCGTGATGCGCGGCCTGCCCCGCGCCGATCGTGCCGCCGTCGAGACGCTCTCGGCCTACGGCGTCGCCACCGTGCACGAGGCGATGGGCCGGCTCGGCCTCGCGTTGCCGGTGCTGCGGCCGGTGTATTCCGGCGCGCGCCTGTGCGGCCCGGCGGTCACCGTGCTCGCGCAGCCCGGCGACAACTGGATGCTGCACGTCGCGGCCGAGCTGATCGAGCCCGGCGACGTGGTCGTGGTGGCCTGCACGGCCGAGAGCAGCGACGGCTTCTTCGGCGAGCTGCTCGCCACGTCGTTCAAGGCGCGTGGCGCCGTCGGCCTCGTCATCGACGGCGGCTGCCGCGACGTGAAGGAGCTGCAGGCGATGGACTTCCCGGTGTTCTCGCGCGCCGTCTCGGCCCAGGGCACGGTCAAGGCGACGCTCGGCTCGGTCAACGTCCCGGTGACGTGCGCTGGCGTGCACGTCGAACCGGGCGATGTCGTCATCGCCGAC